>JBBRGK010000513.1:0-3044 GCA_038240805.1 Dehalococcoidia bacterium
GTTGAGTGTAGCCGACAGGACGCTGATGTGCCGCGATTGTGGAAGCGAGTTCATCTTCACGTCCGGAGAGCAAGATTTCTATGCCAGCAAAGGCCTGACGAACGACCCGGTTCGGTGTTCGTCGTGCCGGTCGTCCCGTAAGTCAACGGGTATGGGCGGGAACGGCGGCGGTGGTGGTGGCGGCGGTTTCGAGAGCGAGGATAACGGCGGCTATGTGCGTTACGGCACCTCCGCCAGCTTTGGCGGCCGCACACCGCGGCAAATGCATCCGGCGACCTGCGCCGAGTGCGGCCAGATGACGGAAGTACCGTTCGTGCCGCGTGGCGACCGCCCGGTGTACTGCAGCGCCTGCTACAACAAGATCCGCGCCCCGCGCGTCTAATACCAGAACAGTACTCTGCTGTTTTCGGAATCTGTTCCTTGAGCCGGGCCACCGGCTCTGTTTAGCTATGCCCGGGTGCCGGTCGATTGGTGGTCCAGGGGATTGCTCCGCCTCTCTCACCTTTCAGTCCAAACAGGGCGCCAGCGTTGTCGCCGAGAATGAGAGCCCGTTCGTCCGCAGTGATCGGCGCTTCGCCGACGGCGCGCATCTGCCGGCGTGGACCAAGCAGAGGTAAGTCGCTGCCGAACAGAATGCGCTCGGCTCCAACCAGGTCGATCACGCGCCGATAGATCGCCGGCTCATAGAGCAGCGTCGTTGCCGCTGTATCGAACCAGGTGTTTCGCAGCGCCGCCCTCACCTCTGGCATCAGCGCGTAGAAGGGCAGGCCGCCACCCCAGTGGGCGCAGATAACCGTCAGGCTCGGGTTGCGAGCGATGAAGCGCCACAGGGAGCCGATTTCACCGCCGGTCTTGCCGGGGTAGTCGTGTCCGGCCGGCTCACTGGCGTGAAACAGCAGCGTTAGACTGTTCGCATTCGCGATTTCGGCCAAGACCCGCCCGGCTTCTCCATCGAGGTCCATGCCGGTCGAGTGCGGACGTAGCTCACCGATGCCGCGAGCCCCCGCTGAGGAGCAACGCTCTGCCTCGCGCCGGGCGCTGCCGGCATCCGTGACCGGACTGACCGTGCAGAAGGGGATAATGCGGTGATCGGTCTGCGCGGCAGCAAGTAGCGCGTCGTTGTGCCAGCGGCAGAGGTCGGGATCGCTCCAGGCGAAACCCAGGGCAACCGCATAATCGGTCTGATTGCGGTCCAGCGCTGCGCTCAGCTCGGGGGCAACCGCCAGCTTCGCTTTCGGATCGCCGTATAACTCGCGAAAAGCGCTGTCTCGCGTACAAAGCTCGTCCCTGCGCTCAAGCGCCTCGAAAGGAAAAATATGGGTGTGAGCGTCAACGAGCACGCAGGGATGATAGCACCCGGCGATCGAGTGGCCGTGGCGTTATTGTCGGCTGCCGGAACCGTCTGCTACACTTATGCTTGTATACAAAAAGTAAACACATGAGCCCGACCGTGAGAGCGGGCATCGAAAGAAAGGCGCATGCTAACCAAGGACAAGAAGGAAGAAATCGTCGGGTCGTTCAAGACGCACGAGACCGACTCGGGCTCGCCTGAAGTGCAGGTCGCCCTGCTGACCGAGCGCATCCAGCAGCTCACCGGCCACCTCCGTATAAACAAGAAAGACCATCACTCGCGGCGGGGTCTGCTGAAGCTCGTCGGCCAGCGCCGTCGTCAGCTTGCGTACCTCAACAAGAAGGACGTGGAGCGGTACCGCGCTGTAATCGCTCGCCTGGGCCTCCGTAAGTAACGGCGGCCCCTGTTTTTGTTGACGATGTTGACACGGTCTGGCTGCGGTTGCCGCACCGATGCTGTTTGACCGGCGTCAGCTATCTGCCGGCTACCGTTGATGCCCATAGGCGCTGCCGGGCCTCAAACACTCCCGCAGCCAACCAACGTAGCTTGCCGGTGAGATTGCAGCGGCCCGTCGGGGCAGATCGACGCTGCGCATCATAGCCCCGGTATTTCCCTTGCAGCCGTCCAAAGCGATGAGCGCAAGGATACCTACCAGCCCCCGAATCGGCCGAGAGGCCCGCTCCTGCACAATGCAGTCGAGCATGGAGAAAACGACCCAATGCCAGAATTTGTAGAAACTGAAATCAACGGCCGGCCCCTCTGGATAGAGACCGGCACCCTCGCCCACCAGGCCGGTGGCGCCGTAACCGTGCGCTACGGCGATACCGTCGTGCTTGTTACCGCAACCGCCAGCCCCGGCCCGCGCCCGCTCGACTTCTTCCCGCTCACGATCGAGTTCGAAGAGCGGATGTACGCCGCCGGCAAGATTCCCGGCAGCTTTTTCAAACGTGAAGGCCGGCCCGGCACAGAAGCGATTCTCGCTGCCCGCCTGACCGACCGGCCGCTGCGGCCGCTCTTCCCGAAGGGATTCCGCAACGATGTCCAGATCGTCATCACCGTCCTCTCAACGGACCGAGAGAACGACGCCGATGTGCTGGGCACGATCGGCGCCTCCTGCGCCCTGATGATTTCGCCCATACCGTTCGACGGGCCTGTCAGCAGCGTCCGCGTCGGCCGCATTGACGGCAAGTTCGTTGCCCTGCCGACCTATACGGAACTGCAATCCAGTGATCTTGACCTGATCGTCGCCGGCACTCGCGACGCGATCATGATGGTCGAGTGCGGCTCAAACGAGCTTTCCGAAGAGGTGATGCTGGAGGCGATTCGCTTCGGCGACCAGGTGAACAAGCAGATCATCGCCATCCAGGATCAGCTGATCGCGCTTGCGGCCAAGCCCAAGATGGAGATTACTCCAAAGTCGGTCGATCCAGAGGTCAACGACGCCGTTCGCGCCTTCCTGCAGGGCAAGATGGCCGCCGTGGTCGATACCACCGTCAAGAAGAGCGCGATCGATGCTGAGCAACAGGTACACGAAGAGCTGCGGCAGCAGTTCGGCGAGAAGTACCCGATGGACCAGGTGCTGGCCGTCTTCGAAAAGGTACACGAGAGCGAGGTTCGCAACGCGATCGTCAATGACGGTCGCCGCCCTGATGGCCGCACGATGACCGAGATCAGGCCGATCGATGTCGCCGTT
>JBBRGK010000514.1:0-3043 GCA_038240805.1 Dehalococcoidia bacterium
GCGGCTATCAGCTAAGCGACCAGATCGGCAAAACCGGGGTTGAGTACGTCGATGAGGACCAGCTGCGGGGGACGCCCGGCAGGCGGCAGATCGAGGTGGACGCGAGCGGCCGTGAGTTACGCCAGCTCGGCGAAATCCCCGCGAAGTCCGGGAACAGCATCGTGCTCTCGCTCGATCTCGACCACCAGCAGCACTTCACCGATATCCTCCAGACTTCGCTCAGGGAGATCGGATCGCCGTCGGGCGTAGCGGTAATGATGGACGTACACAGCGGTGAGATTCTCGCCTACGTCAGCCTACCCAACTATGATGTCAACCTCTTCTCCAGCCCGTTATTGCAGAAAGACTTCCAGCCTTTGCTCGATAACCCCGGTAAGCCGCTGGTGGACCACGTATCGGCCGACCAATATCCGCCTGGAAGCACGTTTAAGGTCATCACCGGTGCGGCGGCGCTTGAGACCAAAGTCGCCAACCTTGGCACGACGCTAACCAGCAACGGCGCCTTCATCATCAATCCGAAGCTCGGTCCGGGGGTTCCCGGCAACGTCGTCTACGATTGGACAAATCTCGGCACCCTCGACTTCTACCACGGGCTGGCGATGTCATCAGACATCTACTTCTACTGTCTCGCCGGCGGCTGCCCTGGCCTGCCCGGTGGTGGCATTGCTAAAGGAGTAGGACCGGATGCACTGGCAAAATACGCACGGGACTTCGGACTCGGTGCCAGGACTGGCATCGACCTGCCCGACGAAGCGCCGGGGCTGATCCCGACGACCGATTGGAAAGCGAAGACCCAAAAAGACGGTCGGGGCAACCCTCTCGACTGGGTGCTGGCCGACACCTACTTCATGGGGATCGGCCAGGGCTACGACACCGCTACACCGGTGCAGATGGTGCTGGTTGCGGCTGCGCTCGCCAACGGCGGCGATCTGTTGCGCCCGCACGTGGTACGTGAGATCGACGATGCGAACGGCAACGTCGTCGTGCCACCTGAGCGGCAGTTTGTCCGCCACGTCAGCGTGAGCGACGACAACCTTGCCATTATCCGCCAGGGCATGCTGATGGCCGTCGAAGGCGGCAGTGCGGTGAACGGATTCCTGCCCGGCTACCACATCGCGGGCAAGACGGGGACAGCTGAGTTCGGCGTTGCCACCAAGCCGGCTGGAGAAACCTCGAACGGCTCCTACAATGAACATGGCTGGTACATATCGTTCGCCCCGTATGACAACCCGCAGGTTGCGCTAGTTGTCTTCGACGAGAAAGGGGGCGGCGCCGTCACTGCTGCCCCGGCCGCGCAGAAGATGTGGGACTACTACTTCAACCAGTACAAGCAGAGCCGACCGTCAGGTAGCCCCACAGCCTCACCGACAGCCGGCAGCGGCCGATGATCCGCGATCTCCGTCGCTTTGACTTCTTGTTGCTGTTCGCAACTATAGGGCTGGTCGGCTACGGCCTCGCCTTGATCTATTCGGGCTCGCTCGCGCTCTACGGTTCCAGTCACGCGGCGCTTACACACGCTGTGTTTAAACAGGCTGGCTTCGCTGTCGCCGGGGTCGTTTTACTCGCGATTGTGACCCGGGTGGACTATCGCACCTGGTCAAACTTCGCGCCGGTTATCTACATCGTTTCAATCGCAGCACTGCTGCTCGTGCTCGTGATTGGTCAGCGGGCGTTCGGTTCACGGCGCTGGTTCTCCGTCGCCGGCGTTCAGTTGCAGCCATCTGAGCTGGCAAAACTGGTCACAATAATGCTGCTTGCCCGTTACCTCTCGGACGACCGCCAGCGGATCCGGACCGCCACAGGTCTGATGACCACATTCGCGATGGCGATGCTTCCAGCTATGCTCGTGTTCGTTGAGCCGGACCTCGGCACTGCCATCGTCTTTCTGGTGGTCTGGCTGGGCATGATTTACGTGGCCGGAGCGCGCGGTAAGCACCTGCTGACGTTTCTCGGGGCCTGTGTCGCCGCCGTGCCGTTCATGCTCGTCGTCGGCCTCTCCGGCTATCAGAAAGACCGTTTCCAGAGCTTCCTTGACCCTGGCAAGGACCCGCTCGGTGCGGGTTACAACATCCTCCAGGCGCAGATAAGCATCGGCACAGGCGGCCTGTTCGGCAAGGGACTGACCCACGGGCCGCAAACGCAACTCGCCTACCTGCGCACTCAGACCACGGACTACATCTTCAGCGTGCTCGGGGAGGAGCTGGGCTTCATCGGCGCGATGGTGCTGTTCTTCCTTTTCATTGTCCTGCTCTTCCGCGGCCTACGCACGGCAAGTGGATCAAACGATGACTTCGGCCGCTACATCGCCACGGGCATCGTGATTATGATAGTGGCGCAGCTATTCATCAACATCGGCGTGAACGTCAGACTGTTTCCTGTCACCGGCATCCCTTTGCCCTTCATCAGCCAGGGCGGCAGCTCGCTGCTGACAATGTTCGTAGCGGTCGGCATCTTACAGAGCATCGCCGTGCGCAGGAAAGCCACGCCATTCAGATTCTAGCGCCGGAGCGCGCCCACAAGACCGGACGGACCGGAACTGCGCTCGCCCGACATCTGAACTCTCGGAACGAAGGGCACGCTGTCGCGAGCGGCGCTCGCCGCCGTCAGAGCGAGAAAGCCCTCTCGATCGCCTCCACGAGCGTGGCAGCGGTATGAACGCGCATCGTCGTTTCGGGGTGTGTTCGACGCGCTACGGCGGCGGGCAACACAACGTGCTTGAAGCCGAGCTTTTCAGCCTCAGCCAGCCGGCGATCCAAATGGCCGACGGAGCGCAACTCTCCGCTGAGGCCGACCTCACCGATCGCGACCATATCGCCGGGCAAGCGCAGGTCCTTGAACGTCGAGGTGATCGCCAGCGCGAGCCCAAGGTCAGTCGCCGGTTCCTGCACGCGCAGACCGCCGGCGATGTTGACGATAATGTCCTGGTTGAACAGTGGCAGACCGACCCGTTTGGTCAAAACAGCCGTGATAAGCAAGAGGCGGTTCATTTCCAACCCGTGTGCGGTACGTCGCGGCATCGAGATCGAACTCTGCGAGGTCAGCG
>JBBRGK010000515.1:0-3026 GCA_038240805.1 Dehalococcoidia bacterium
GACCGGGCATCGCAGCCCAGATCCGCCCCCGCCTTTTTCAACCCTTCGTCAGTGCGGGCAAGAAAAACGGCCTGGGGCTGGGGCTCGCGCTCTCTCACCAAACCGTAATCGACCACGGCGGCGACATGTGGCTGGACCGTAGTGTCGAAGCCGGCGCGCGGTTCTGTCTGCGACTGCCGGTCTAGTTAGCGATAGTTGAGACCCGAGGCTACGAGTGGAGATGCCAGGTTGGAAGCAGCGAGTCGAAGTGAAGCAGGGCACTAAGAAAGACGTGGAAGGCCAGATAGAAGCCCCAAGTGACGGCGTAAATACCTGACGCTATTCGCAGACTCGAGACCAGGCGCCAGAGTATAAGGAATCCAAGCGGGATCGGAGCCGCAATAACCAACCACGCAGGGCCGTGGATGCTGGCCATTAAATAACCGGTGAGGACGACCACGATCCCAATCAGTAGAGAACCAAGTAGGCGGAAGCCCTTCTGAATGACGATCAAGGAGGAAAAGTACGACGCACTCGTAAATAAATAGCAACGCAGGTGAGTGCCACTGAGTTCGAGGAATTGAGCGTTGGTTGGTGAGGCGGCACGTCTTCTCCTTCACTGCAAACCCAAATATTGCTGGTACCGCTGCGCTGCCCCGCCTGCCGCGCGCGCCAGCGTTAGCTTCGCCAGATTGTGAGCGAACACAGCGGAGATGTAATCCAGGTCGGAGCCCGCCGCCGCCTCCTGCGACTGCACCACCTCCACCGAGTCTGTGATCCCGGCCTCGAAGCGCTGCTTCGTCAACTCCAACGTCTGCCGCGCCACGCCCCGATTGCTCTCAGCCAGGCGCACCTGGTTCGCAGCCGCCTCCAAGTCGAGGAACGCGGCCCGCACATCGCTCTCCACCCTGCCACGCGAATCTTCCAGCTCCGCCCGCCGCTGCTCGAGAGCCGCGTCCGCCTGCTCGATGTCGCCTTCGGTCTTGCCCCCCTGCCAGATCGGAAATCGCAACGTTCCGACCACCGTGAACGTGCCGTGCGACTGTGCCGGATTCGTCCCGATCGCCCCATAGTCAGCCGAGAACGCCACTGACGGTAGCCGCTCCGACCGCGCCGCTGCCTTCGACTTCTCCGCTGCCCGCACCTGCGCATCCGCCGCTTTCAAATCCGCCCGGTCCTCCAACGCTTGCCGCAAAGCCTCTTCCAGAGTGACGTTCGGACCCGCCACGAATGGAACCTTGTCCGTGATTTCATACGCGTCCGTAGGCGGCAGCCCCGTCAGCCGCGCCAGATTGATCTTCTGTTTCGCAAAATCGTTCCGCAGCGTCGCGATTCTCTGCTGCTGTGTTTCTCTTTGCACCAAGGCCCGGTTCACATCGATCTGCGCCGAGAACCCCACGTTGCGACGATCCAGCGTTTGCTGGTACAACGCCCTCGCCGTGTCGAGTTGAGCCATGGCCGAATTTACCCGCGCTTCAGCGGAGATCACTTGCAGATACGCGCCCCCTACCGCCAGTACCACCAGGTCCCGCGCGTCTCGCGCCAGAAGCTCGTTCGCGCGCTGAACCTCCCGGATGCTCTTGTAATTGTTCAGCGCCGTCATGTCCGCCACGGTCTGCGTCAAAGTCGCGCGCAGATCGAAGTAGTTGAACGGCCCCACCACGCTCGGAAACGAAAAACCTGGAATCGGAATGTTGATTCGCACTCCCAGTGCGCTGAGATTCTGCTGCTGCACGGTCTCCCGCAGTGCGCCGTTTAGATTAGGCAGCAGCGCACTCCGCGCCACCCGAGCCTGTCCTTGCGATTGCCGGACCGCTGTGTTCAGACCCACCGTGCCCAGGTTGTACGCCAAGCCGCGCTCGACAGCTTCGCGCAAGGACAGCTTGCCCGAGAACGGCTGTTTCAAAACTCCTGCCCGGCTGCCCGCGTAGGGTCCCTGTGCCTGCACCGTGGTGTTCAACGTATTCACGCTCGATGTCGTGCCCGGAATCGGCGTCTCCGTCGCGTTCACTGAGCCGCTCTGCCCCGTCCGCCCGGAGAGCGGCAACTGCGTCGCCTGAGTTCCATTGCTCTGGCCGGCCGGCGGCCCGATCTGCGCCCACACGCCGACCGAACACACGAACAGCGTTATTCCTATTCCGCGCAACATGACTGTCCTCCCAAAAAAGATTTATCCCAGCTGCTTCCGGAAGCGCGCCACGCTCAATCCGAGCAGAATCACGGCAAAAATGACCAACGCCAGCAGGTTCGGCCACAACGCTTCGAGGCCGCTTCCTCTGATTAATACACCTCGCGCAATTGTCCCGAAGTGGCGGATGGGGTTCGCAATTGTCAGCGGCTGCAACCAATGCGGCATGGCCTCGATCGGAGTCAACGAACCCGAAAGCATGGCCAGCGGCGGGTTCACGAAAAAGGCCATCAACTGGGCCTGCTGCGCCGATTTTGTGAACGTTGCGACAAACGTGCCGATGCCCATTCCCGAAAGCACGCAAAGGGCAGCGCCAGTGATCACCAGGGCCAAACTCCCGCGCATGGGCACCTGAAAAACGAACCGCACCAGAGCGATGGCCAAAAGCACCATCACCATCAGAAGCAAGAAAAGCGGAGTGAGTTTCGCGAGGATGATCTCGGTTGTGCCGGCGGGCGTCATCAACAACTGCTCCACGGTCCCGGCCTCGCGCTCCTTAATCATGGCAGTGGAGGCGATTAACGACCCGTTCAAAACCAGCAGCGTCCCGAATGTCCCAGTCACGATAAACCAGGTGCTCACCAGACCGGGGTTGAACAGAAAAGCGGGCCGCAACAAGACCTGTCCGCGCCGCGCCACGTCTACGCCGGCAATCTGCCTGAAGTCGGCATGCAGGCCGCCTTGCGAACGTAACTGCATGTTGTAGTTCTGGAGCACTCCTTCCGCGTAGCCCTGTCCAATCGCCGCCGTGTTGGCATTCACCGCATTCAACAGCACCTGCACGGTGGCTTGGCGTCCCCGCTGCAGGTCCTTGCTGTAGTCGTACGGGATCACCAATCCAGCGTCCAGTTTGCCGAGC
>JBBRGK010000516.1:0-3022 GCA_038240805.1 Dehalococcoidia bacterium
AAGTCCCCCGAACCATCCTGAGAACCGACTATAGCAACTTTAACCTCTGTTTCGTCTATAGAATCGTTAGTGCATTTTGTTACGACGTGTCCCTGTCTCCTTTGTTCAGCGCCCCCCGGGCACTTACACCCAGTTTCAAAAGGTGGGCGAGTTAGCCGTGCCTGAGCGGGAAGCCGCAAGGCTCAATTTTGCCCTGCGCCGTCGCCTCAGGCGACAGACAACCGGTAGCCTGACGCAGGTTCGGAACCAGGTAAATTTAAACCTCGTTTTTGGCACAGCCGGTCATGTGTATCAAAACCAGGCGCGTGGCGATGGCTGCTCGGTTCGTGTGCTGGGATCAGCGCGTTGGCATGAGTAGGAGTGGCTGCACTCCGTTGAAGACCGTCTCGCCCGTGAAGGGTAGCCGGCCGATGGTGCCGTATTGGTCCTCGAATTCGATGGTCTGTTCTGCCAAAGTGAGCTGCCACTGCGACCGAAACCGTGGCTGCTACGCTCGCCGTTGGCTCTCGCCGCGAGGTAAGTCGGGTGACCCGTGGGACTTCTTTCCTTCATACGTACCATCAAGCCATCTGCCCCGGTGCTAGCGGCACGCCCGTGCTGTTGCTCCCTGCTGCTAGCATGGTGCGATGACTGGCCGGACCGGCCAGCAGAACACGGAGGCGAGCATGCAAGTGACGCTGCTGGGCACAGGCACGCCGGTCCCCGACCTCGTACGACGCGGACCGAGCCAGGTCATCGAGGTCGGTCCCGGCCTGCTGCTGGTCGATTGCGGTCGCGGTGCGACCGACCGCTTTGTCGAAGCGGGCTTTGTCCAGCCCGGCGGCCGTCGCCTCCGGTTGCCGCTCCACACCATCGCGCTCACGCACCTCCATTCCGACCATGTCACCGGTCTGCCGGATCTGCTCTGGGCCGGCTGGGTGATGCACTGGTGGGAGCAGCCGCCCACGCTGGTGGGACCGCCGGGCACTGCGGCGCTGCTGCAGCACCTCATGGCGGCGTTCGCCGACGACATCGCCGTGCGCGAGCGCAGCGAGGCCACCAGTCGGGCAGAACTCATTCCCCGGGTGCTCGAGGTGGCAGAGGGCTGGAGTACCACCGGCGCGGCGTGGCAGGTGCAGAGCTTCCGGGTCGAGCATCCGCCGCTCGATGAGGCGTTCGGGTATCGCATTGAGGGCGACGGGGGCACGGTCGTGATCTCAGGCGACTCGCGGTACTCCGAGAATCTTATCCGCCACGCCCACGGCGCGAATGTGCTGATACACGAGGTCTACTCACGCTACGGGATCGAGCAACGCCGCCAGGCCACGCTCGCCGACCCGCGGCAGCAACAGCGCTTGCAAACCATCGTTGGCCACCACACCGCCTCTGATGAGGTAGGGCTCGTGGCAGCGCAGGCCGAAGCCGAACAGCTGGTGCTCACGCACGTCAACCTGGGGTTCGGCGGGAGCGTTGCGGATATCACGGCGGATGTGGCCAACGCGTATGCACGACCGTTTTCCGTTGGGGCGGATCTGCAAACGTTTGCGGTCTGACTGACCCGCCTGGTGCACCCAACAAGGCCGTGGGTGGACAGGTGATTCGGCTTGCCTTCCGCGTGCGCCGCACATCAGCGCCATCGCTCCTGTGTGCATCAACGTGCCGTTTTTCCCAGGTGGTATGCTGCCTTATGCCCATGCGAGCTGTGCGGGCGGAAGGAGCGACCGATGCCCGACAGTGACCAGCAGCCTGGGCTCAGCACAACATTGCGTACCCTTGTGGACGGTTTTCAGGTCTCGCAAGCGCTCCATGTCGCTGCGACCCTTGGCCTTGCCGATCTGCTTGCCGCGGGGCCGCGCAGCAGCGACGATCTCGCGGCGGCGACGCAGACGCATGCGGCAGCGCTGTACCGCCTGGTGCGGGCGTTGGCCAGCGTCGGCGTCGTTCACGAGGACGCTGATAAGGTGTTTTCGCTCACGCCGCTGGGCGACTGCCTGCGCGCCGATGCTCCGGAGCCGGTTGCGGGCTGGGCCGCGTTCATCGGCAGGCCGTACTTCTGGAATGCCTGGGCGCAGCTCCTGCACAGCGTGCAGACCGGCGAGACCGCGTTCCGCCATATGTACGCCATGACGACCTTTGAGTACCGCGCCCTGCATCCGGAGGAGAGCACCATCTTCGACCGGGCGATGACGGATACTACGCGCCGTACTACGCTGCCGTTGCTCGATGCCTACGATTTCGGTGGCTTCGGCTCCGTGGTGGATGTCGGTGGTGGGCGAGGTGCGCTCCTGGCTGCGTTGCTGCAGCGTCATCCACATCTACAGGGAACGCTATTCGATCAGCCGCATGTGGTGGCCGGCGCGGAGCCGGTGCTACGCGCTGCCGGGGTGGCGGATCGCTGCCGGGTGGTCGGCGGAGACTTCTTCGTCGGGGTGCCGGCGGGCGCCGATGCCTACCTGCTCCGGGCCGTGATCCACGACTGGCCAGACCCTGAAGCGATCACGATTCTGAGAGCCTGCCGTGAGGCGATGCCGGCACATGGCAAGGTATTGCTGATCGAATGGGACCTCGGGGAGCCTAACGAGCGTCAGCTGGCCAAGTTCTCCGATCTCAACATGCTGGTTGCTGCAGGCGGCCAGGAGCGCACCCGGGCGGCGTACGAGGCGCTCTTCGCGGCAGCAGACTTGCAACTCGTCACTGCCGTCCCAACGGGAGCAGGCAGCAGTGTCTTCGAAGGTATCCCGCTTACTTCATCGTGACACTGGTGTATCTGGTGCCCTTTCAAAAACGACCCAAAAAACGACACTGCTGAGCCTGACTCGATCGCGGTTTCTTCACGCCTCCGTAACGGTCTCATAAGTCGCTACGAAATCAACGTCCCAAATCTGACGGCGTTCGACGAGTATTGCAACTGTCCGCTTATACAGCAGGCGCCGCTTCCTCGCCCGGCCGAGGTTTTGAAACAGCCAATTACTGCAACCTGCGCACTGCATCGAGACAGTCGCTCACGGACCGCCCGCCGTCCTGACCGCCGCAGTCCTGCAGG
>JBBRGK010000517.1:0-3018 GCA_038240805.1 Dehalococcoidia bacterium
CGCCCTCGCCACGTTCACGGCCTTCACCACCCGGACCGCCCATGCGGTCGAGGAACTGGACCTCTGCGGCGATCACCTCGGTGCTGTAGCGCTTCTGGCCATCCGGACCGTCGTATGACCGGGTCTGAAGCCGCCCTTCGACATAGACTTTGCGGCCCTTTTGCAGGTACTGATTACAGAGCTCCGCCAGCTTGTTCCAGGCGACGACTCGAAACCACTCTGTTTCTTCGCGCCGCTCACCGTCGGTGCCCGAAAACTGACGGCTTACCGCTACACTGAAGTTTGCCACCGCGCTGCCGTTGGCGGTGAAGCGCATCTCTGGATCTTTCCCCAGATTGCCGATGATCATCACCTTATTTAGACCTGGCATGGCCGCACTCCCCTTTCGTATTCAAACAAGCTTCCTGTCTACGTCCATGTCTCATGAACGATCGCCCATCCTCACGGCGGCGACCGTGTACAGACCCTATTTCACGTCCTTCCGGACCAGAAGGTGCCGGATGACATCTTCCGAAATCCGCAGGTTAGCCTCCAACTCGGCGGCACGGGTTGCATCGAGCGAAAGCTGGGTCACAACGTAGTTACCCTCGGTGAACCGCTCAATGGGATACGCCAGTCTGCGCCGGCCCCACTGGTCTACTGCGCCTATCTCGCCTCCACGGGTAACCACAAAATTGTTGATCCGTTCCACGGCAGCCGGCAGTTCTTCTTCGCCAAGCTGCGGACTCAGGATCGTCACGAGTTCGTACTGGTGCAAGGGTACCTCCTCAACCGCGCCGGGGCGCGCTCAGTATAGCATAACAGGGTGCTGCCTCAGGGTCGCGGCACGCTTCTACGCGGCGATCCCAGGCACAGGATAGCGTCCGCAGAGCTCCTCAACCTGCTCGCGGACACGAGCGATCACAACCTCATCGCCATTGCTTTCGACGACTTCGAGAATCCAGCCCGCGATCTGCTGCATTTCACCGGTGCCCATGCCGCGGGTCGTAAGCGCTGGCGTACCAAGCCGTACGCCGCTACCGATCGTCGGTGGGCGCTCATCGTATGGAATGGTGTTTTTGTTCACCGTGATCCCGGCAAGATCCAGAAGACGCTCGGCCTTTTTGCCGCTCATCCCTTTAGACGACATATCGGCCAGCACGAGATGTGTGTCCGTGCCTCCCGAGACGACCCGCAATCCACCCGCCTGCAGCGCCATCGCCAGAGTGCGAGCGTTTTCAACTACGCTCAACTGATACTGATGAAATTCCGGACGCATCGCTTCGCGGAAGGCGACGGCCTTGCCAGCGACCACATGCATGAGTGGACCGCCCTGCAAACCCGGGAAAACCGAGCGATCGATATCCTTTGCAAGCTCCTGGCGGCAGATAATGAAGGCACTGCGAGGGCCACGCAGCGTCTTATGCGTGGTCGAAGTCACGATATCCGCAAACGGTATCGGGCTCGGATGCACGCCGGCAGCGACAAGTCCGCTGATGTGTGCCATGTCCACCATCAGCTTCGCGCCAACCTCGTCTGCGATTGCGCGGAAACGAGCGAAATCCAGTAGCCGAGGATACGCCGTCGCCCCGGCTACGATGAGCTTCGGCCGTGCCTCGCGCGCCGTAGCGGCAAGCACGTCGTAATCAATCTGTTCGGACTCACGATCGACGCCATACGGCACGAAGTGGTAGAAGCGTCCGGAAAAGTTGACCGCCAGGCCGTGCGTCAGATGGCCGCCCTGTTGCAGGTTCAAGCCCATGGCCGTGTCACCCGGCTCCAGCAGTGCGAAGTACGCCGCCATGTTTGCCTGCGCCCCGGCATGCGGTTGCACGTTTGCGTGGTCGCCGCCAAACAGTTGCAGGGCGCGGTCGCGGGCGAGGTTTTCAATCACATCAACGTACTCGCAACCGCCGTAATAGCGTGCGCCGGGATAGCCCTCGGCATACTTATTCGTCAGCACCGAGCCGACGGCCTCAAGTACGGCGGGGCTGGTGTAGTTCTCCGAGGCAATCATCTCCAGCTTGAAGCGCTGGCGGTGTTCCTCGTTGCGAATCGCGGCAAAGACTTCGGGGTCCTGCCTGGCGAGCACACTCAGACCGCCCGCGATCGGCGCCCCAACCTGTGTCTCAATCTGTGGCCCAATCTGTGGCCCAATCTGTGGCCCAATCTGTGTCAATGAAGCCCTCCTTGAACCTGCGGGATAGCGAGGGGCAAACAAAAGAGCCACGCCTTCAACGCCGTGGCTCTTGCGACTGAAATTCGATACCGCCCGGGCCATCCAGCACGAAGCGAAGCCAGCCATGCGGCGCTACCAGGCGACAATAACTGTATCGAGCCGCGTCCTGGCATGTCAATTTCGCAGCGCTTTACGCGCTGCTTAAACGAGATCAGTCAACTGGCCACGGTAAACGCGAGTCCGAACACCGCCGCAGCGCCCTGTTCGAACAACGCCTCCGCGCATGCGCCGAGCGTGGCGCCCGTGGTTGTCACGTCGTCAACCAGAAGCACACGTGCTCCAGCAACGGCATCGTCTTTGCAGGCAAAAGCGCCGCGGACGTTTGAACGACGCGCGTCCTCATGCGGCAGCCGGGCCTGTGGTGGCGTCGGACGGCTGCGGGTCAAAATCGAATCGTCGAATGGCAGCCCGACCGTTTCAGCCAGTTTTCGGGCCAGCAAGCCGGACTGGTTGAATCCGCGCTGTCGCTCCCGGCGTCTGTGCAACGGCACCGCCATGACGACCTCCGCACTGATGCCGCAAACGGCCCAATACGAGGCGAGCAGCGCGGCCATTGGCCCGGTCAGCGAAAAGAGACCCCTATATTTCACTTCGGTGACCAACCGCCTGGCGCCTCCGACATGCCTGAAAGGCGCCCGCAGCGCTGTGAGCTCGCTGCCATACTCCTCGCAATGCGGGCAGACGCCGCGGGCAGGCTGCCAGCAGCGCTCGCAGCGCGGCCCGGTCGCAACTGGCAGAGCAGCGGCACAGTTAGCACAGAGAAAGCTGCCGTAGCTACCGCAGACACCGCAACGTTCCGG
>JBBRGK010000518.1:0-3007 GCA_038240805.1 Dehalococcoidia bacterium
AATGTTGGCCGCGCGTGCGGTCAGCCCCGAACAGCTGCGTGTTCTGCAGGCGCTGGACATCAGCTCCTACATGTGCGTGCCGCTGACGGCGCGCGGCCACACAATGGGCGCGATCTCCTTCGCGTACATTGCCACCGGCCGCCGTTACAGCGAGGCGGATCTCTCGCTGGCGACGGAGCTGGCCGGGAGGGCGGCGCTATCGGTGGAGAACGCACGGTTGTACCAGGATGCGCAGCGGGCGATCGAACTGCGCGACGATTTTCTCGCCACGGCATCGCACGATCTGCGCACGCCGGTGACTTCGATCAAGGGGCATGCGCAGCTATTGATGCGCATGGTGTCGCGCGCCGGGACAGCCGGGGCTCCGAGCCTCTCCGATCGGGCCGCCAACCTGCAGGAGGGTCTGCAGAGTATCGAAGAGGGGGCATCGCGCATAACGGCCCAGGTCGATGAGCTGCTCGACCTCTCGCGGCTGCAGTCGGGCCGGCCGCTCGAGTTGCGCCGGGTGCCCACCGACCTCGTCGCGCTGGCGCAGCGGCTGGTGGCGTCGCACCAGCTGCTCACCGACCGGCACCGCATCTCTATCGAACCAGCAGAACCGCAGCTTATGGGAATGTGGGATGGCGTCCGTCTGGGACGGGTGCTGAATAACCTGCTCTCCAACGCGATCAAGTACAGCCCGGAGGGCGGCGAGGTCGCGCTTGCCATTCGCCGCGAGGCGACGCCGTCCGGCTTCGAGGCGGTTCTTGCGGTACGCGATCACGGCATCGGCATTCCTGCCGCCGATCTGCCGCGCATTTTCGAGCGCTTCTACCGCGCCACCAACGTTCGCGGCCGGCCGGGCTCTGGCATCGGTCTCGCAGGGGTGCGCGACATCGTCCAGCAGCACGGCGGCACGATAGTGGCGGAAAGCGACGAGGGCAGCGGCACACTGTTTAGCCTGCGCCTGCCGCTCGATGCCCCCGCCGGCAGCGAAGAGTAACGCGGCACGGCAAGAGCGCCGGCGCGTCCGGTCGGTATCAGCCCACTGGTTACCGCGTCTCCGGCACCACTCTGAGAGAAGCAACTCCGCACCGTAGCACCGCGCCTACTCCGTTTGTAGCCTGCGCGGCTACGCCTGCTATGCCTGCAGGGCGTACTCCGGCGTAGCAGATGGGGAGGAATCCTCACCCCTTCAAGGTATCGCGAGTGGCTGGCTGCGGCCGTAGATTTATATCAACGAACAGCTTATGTGTGGCGTTCGCATCCAAGGAGAGAGATGTCATGGATATCTGGTTGGTGATCCTGATCATCGTGGTACTGGTTCTGCTGCTCGGGGGCGGCGGTGTCTACGGCCGTAGGCGCCGGTAACCCCTTCCGCTCCGAACGCACCGGGCGCCGGCCACTCAGCACACCGTGAGCCGGCGTCTGGTGATTGCCCCTGAAACGTTCTCTATACAGGCACTCCCCACCTGAGGCGAAATCAAACCACGCCGAATCAGGCGACGGAGAGAGGTAGACAACCATGAACAGCACGACCACAACGCTGGAGCGCACGCAGACGCCGGTGTCCTATCGGGTAGAGCCGCTCTGGCGTTACCAGGATCTCAAGGCGCGATTGCCCGTCCAGCCTGAGCTCGACGAGGCCTGCTCCGAGGTAGAGATAGCCGACCGTTCGGTCGTTCTTGTTGCCTACGATCGGCTTGTCAATGCAGCGGTTCATCAGCAGGTCGACCGCAGCCGTTGCCTCTGGAGCATCGACCGGTAGGCGGATCAGGTACCCTGTAATCATTAGAGCAGGCTGGTGCTCTGCGGCTCCGGTTGCATGCTGCCTGCGAACGCCGTGTCGTAGGCAAAGCCCCACGGTGGCCGCAAAAAACCCAGCGCCCGCACATCCTCCAGCCAGAAGCCAAACGGCGCCGTGCGCGAGAAGCTGCTGCCACCGACGACCTTGCACAGGCGAGCGAGCGCCGATTCCGCCAGCTCTGCCACGGCAATCTTGCCCAATCGCGCGGCAGCGGCGGCGCCCTGCTGCTGTGCCACCGCCCGCAGCATCCCCTCATACGCCTGCTCGATAAGCCAGGCTTCCAACTCTACCCGCGTCCACTCCACCTGCTCATAGGCCCGAAGCTGCCCCCGTCGCTGCAGTTGCTGCCGGGCCAGATCGACCGCCGTCTCCACAATGCCGAGGATAATACCCACCCACATCGTCGTCACGAAGCCGTCTTCCCGCAGCGCCTCTGAGCGGCTCATCGCCGGCCAGGCGAGCCGCGCGGCCGGACAGGTAGTGAAGCGCAGCGCGTGACTCTGCGTGGCGGTCATGCCATGGCCGTCCCAGGGTACGAGCAGCGTGACGCCTGCCGTGCCATCCCAGGCCCGGTTCTGCATGTCAATAAAGAACATATCCGGCTTAGCTTCGCCCTCGGGCACCGCCGTCGTGATCACATAGGCGCCCAGGCCTGAGCCGCTGCCAAAGTGCTTGTCACCGGTGATCCGGTAGCCCAGCGGCAGCGCACCGGGTTCGGCAACGCTCGTACTTTTGCTGCTATCTCCGCCGGTGCCGGGTTCCGAGACGATCGTCATCCACCAGGCGCCGTCGCGGGCAGTCTGGAACGCCCACTGGCGTTGTGCTTCCCAGGCAGCCCGGTACGGCTCCGGCGCCACCGGCCGCGCCAGCCAGTCGATACTGAAGAGCACGGCAGGGTGCATCGAGGCTACCAGCGCCACGGAGGAATCACCGTGGGCGAGGGTGCGCAGAAGTTCGGCGATCGGGCGGGTGGAGCGCGCGGTTCCTTCCCACAATCCTCCATGCTCGGCCGGAACGCCGGTTAGCAGAAACCCGGCCTCTCGTAGCCGCTCGAAGTCAGCCAGGTCCAGAGCGCGGCGTCGCTGGCGCTCGTTGCGCTGCTCCCCGAACTGGCTGGCGATGGCATCCACCGCCGTCTGCAGTGAGGTAAACGTCGGCGCGCTGGCCACCACGGCTGTCCTCCCAACTTCGGGGAATATGGCGCAGTATACGCTACCGGCT
>JBBRGK010000519.1:0-3006 GCA_038240805.1 Dehalococcoidia bacterium
GCCTGATTTCCCGCTCATCTGGACTCCTTCGTGGGATCTCTTGTCCCATCGTTTGGTGTCCACGAAACCGGGTCAACTCCAGTCCGGCGTGAGCCTTGAACGCGGACAGACGCTGCCGGGCCTACACGAGCAGGGCGCCCCCTGCCGGTGACTCGTCGGGGAACTTCTCGGAGATCGCCCGGTAAATTCGATCGGGCGCCAGCGGCAGCGAGCCGAAGCGGATTCCCGTTGCGTCGGCGAGGGCGTTGGCAAGCGCTGGCGCGATCGGATTGATTGGACTCTCGCTCATCGACTTGGCGCCGAGCACTCCGTAGATGTCATACGTATCGGCGAACAGCACCTCGCTCCTCGGGATGTCGGCGAACGCGGGAATGTGATAGTTGCGGAAGGTCGGGTTCAGCAGATGTCCCTCATCGTCGAATGCCATCTTCTCGTACAGCGCCCAGCCCAGCCCCTGCGCGATTGCGCCCGTGATCTGGCCGCGGCACTGGACGGGGTTCATCACCTGGCCGGCGTCGGCGGCGTGGACGCTCTGGAGGATGCGGATCTGGCCGGTGCGGCGATGTACAGCGATGCGGAAGCCCTGCACGTTGAACGCGAGCGAGCGTGGCGTCGCGCTCGCTTTGCGCACCGCGGCAAGCTCGCGGCCGGCAGCCTGTGCGGCCGCGTGAAGCTCCGTAAGTCCGATCAGCCGTCCGTCGCAGTTGACCGCATCAACCTCCAGCCTGCACGACTCCACTGGCACACCGGTATGCTCGGACGCGAAGGCGAGCATACGGTCGCGCAGCGCCTCGGCGACCATCCAGACCGCTTTGCCGGCCACCACCGTGCCGGCGCTGCCGAAGGCGCCGGTGTCGTAGCCTGTGCGATCGGTGTCTGACTGCACGAAGTGGATACGCGAGATGGTCGTGCCCAGCACCGTCGAGGCGATCTGGCAGTGCACCGTCGTGGTGCCGTTGCCGAACTCGGCGGTGCCGAAGGCGAGCTGGTAGCTGCCGTTTGCGTCGAGGTGGATGCGCGCCTCGGAGCGGTGTTCGGTCGGCGGGGCGCAGGCTCCCATAGAAAGCGCCTGACCACTGCCCGTGAGCCAGTCGGTGCCCTCCGGCGGCACGGTGCCATTGCCGCTCGCCAGCGCGTCACGCACCAGGGTAAGGCACTGATCGAGACCGTAACTGCCGAACTCAAGGTCGCTCGGCTCGGGGCTCACGGAGAGAATCGGATCGCCGGGCCGCACCACGTTGCGCAGTCGGAACTCCGTCGGGTCCATCTCAAGCAGGCGGGCCAGCTCGTCCATCGAAGACTCGATCGCAAATACGGTCTGGGTCAGGCCGTAGCCGCGAAAGGCGCCGGACGGCGGCAGGTTGGTATAGACGGCGTAACCATCGACTTTTTTATTGGCACAGCGATAGACGCCGAACGACTCATGGCAGCCGTGATGCAGCGTCTCGCTGCCGTGGTTGCCGTGGGCGCCGGTATTCGAGAGCACCCGCATCTGCATCGCCGTCAGCGTGCCGTCGCGCCGGGCGCCGACTCTAATGTGAATGTTCATCGGGTGACGCGACATCGCGCCGATGAACTCCTCCTCGCGGGTGAACTCCAGCTTCACCGGCCGGCCCGTCTTCAGCGTCGCGAAAACGCAGATCTCCTCGGTCAGCATCTCCTGCTTGCCGCCGAAGCCGCCGCCCACCCGTTCGCAGAAGACGTGGACGTTCTGCGGGGCGAGGTCGAACAGAGAGCAGAGCGCCTGTTGAGTCAGGAACGGGGTCTGTGAGCTGGTGCGGACGTGCAGCCGGCCTGCCTCGTCCAGCCAGGAGATGCTTGAGTGCGTCTCCATATGGGCGTGCTGCGCCCGGCTGGTCTCGAAGCTGCCTTCGTAGATCGCATCCGCTGCGGCGAAGCCCGCATCGACAGCACCGATCTCGCCGTGAAGCTCCGCCAGGATGTTGCGGCCTGGCCGGCGGATGCGAGACTCCGCGCCCTTGTTGTGAATCACCGGTGCACCAACCCGCATCGCCGCCTCGGGGTCAAAGACGGGCGGCAGCAGCTCGTACTCAACCTTCAGCTTCCGGCAGCCCTCTTCGGCTGCGCCCTCGCTTTCGGCGACCACCGCGGCGATGCGCTGCCCGGCGAACCGGACGACGTCATCGAGGATGTAGGTGTCGTTGGGGTCGGTGCGTGTGTCGTCGTGCCTGCCGGTGGTGTACAGGCGGCGTGGCACATCCTCCCACGTATAGACGGCGTGCACACCTGGCACGGCCAGCGCCTCGGACCTGTCGATCGACAGGATCTGCGCGTGTGCGTGCGTCGAGCGCAGAAACTTGATGTGCAGGAGGTCTTCTACCGCGACATCCAGGGTGAACTGCGCCTTGCCGGTCACGAGCGCTGGGCCGGCGGGCGCGGGCAGGCTGTGGTTGCTGGTGCTGCCCGCCTCGTCCGCATCGATGTGCGAGATCCCATTGATCGCGTCCTCCACCGGGGTGTAGCCGGTGCAGCGGCAAAGGTTGCCTTTCAGGGCATGGGGCAGATCGGCGCGTTGCTCATCGCTGAACGTCGAGGCGGTGACGATCATGCCCGCTGTGCAGAAGCCGCACTGGAAGCCCTGTGCGTTTAAGAATGCACGCTGCATCGGGTGCAGTTCCTCGCCGGTCGCCAGACCCTCGATAGTTGTGACCTGGCGCCCGTCTGCGCGGAAAGCGGGGAAAAGGCAGCTATGCACCGGCGTGCCATCGACCAGCACCGTGCAGGCGCCGCAGTCGCCCGCGTCGCAGCCTTTCTTGACGCCGAACCAGTGCAGATCGCGCAGGAAGGTGCGCAGGCACTGCCCCGGTCGCGGCTCCTCGGCAAACGTCTTGCCGTTTACGTGAAAGCTCATCGGGTGGTTCCTCCAGCGAATTCGTGCCGGATCTCCTCGGCGAACAGCCGGGTCATATGCCGGCGGTAGGCTGGTGCGCCGTTTACGTCGTCGTAGTAAAGCGTCTCCGGAATCGCCCCTGCGATCCGTTCCGC
>JBBRGK010000520.1:0-2998 GCA_038240805.1 Dehalococcoidia bacterium
CCCGACCGCTGCTATCGGCCACGCAGAAGAAGCGCTGCATCATGACGACGATGACATGGATGATGTCATCTGGTGGTAGAGAACTGGCAGTGATGCTCTCTACGTCCAGTATCTCAGGCTTACGCCTGGTTCGCAAACCGCGCATCAGCCGCTCTACAGCACAGGTCAGCGGCAACCTGCTCCCAGCTGGCGCAGCCATGCTCGCCCGTACGCTCCCGGAGCACTCTTTCGCTTGTCACCCTCGCGGCAGCGTCCTACTGTGGCAACAGTGAACGCGCAGACCAACCAGCTTGCTTATGATGACCTCACCCGCGATCCGCAGGACGTGATCGCGGGGCTGCGCGCTGCCTTGCTCGATGGTCAACCATGGCTGCCGGCGCTGCTGGCCGCGATCAAGCGCTGGCGCGTACCGCACGAGGTGGTGGACGAGCGCCACTTCTATTATCTGGTTGGCGGCGAGGCGTTTGACTGGCTGCTGCTGGCGGAACGGCTCTTGGAGGCGGTCGCTGAGCTTGTGCCAGAAGAGGAGCGCGAGGCGCTGCTGTTTGCTGGCGAGTCGGCCTTTCCGCTCGACTCGGAAACGCTAAAACGTGAGATCGGACCGGTCAAATACCGCGCCCATCTTAACTTCCTTTACGGTGTGACGGTGGAGGAGGCGCTGCAGCTATCGGTGGAAGAGGACGTCAACAAAGAGCTTCGTTGCCGCGCCTGGGTGTTCGATCCTCGCCTCGACGAAAGCGTCTTTCACCGCATCTATCTGAAGTCGCGTGACAACCTTTTGGCCGCGTTCCGCGAACAGCGCAAGCTGCCACATGGTACGAAGATCTCGTTCCCCGAGCTCAAAGAGTTCACTTACTGGCTGTTCAAGTATCGCCTCGCTCAATGCGACCGCGCCAAAGTCGCCGCCGACACCCGCCGCGGTCTCGCCCAGCTCGCGAAACTCGACAGCATTCGCCACCATGCTCCATCGGTTTCAACCACAGAAGCGCCCCCGGACTTTATCGACATCCGGATGTAGTGATGCCAGCGGGCCGTAACGCTCAACACTGCTTCCGTCCGGGCGCTCAATGGTATGGCTGCTACAGTGAAACCGGCTTACGCGCTGACAGACACGGATATGCGTGGGCGAGACTGCATCCCCGGGGCACACAGTGGCGGTCCTCTCTCCTGGTTCTCCTGGCACTGAAGAAGCAGACTCGAGCGGGACGCCGCCCGGCCGCGGCCACGCCCGCGCGATAGCACTCGCCTCACTGCTGGTGGCTGCAACGTATTTCGGCAGCCGCGTGCTGGGCGCCCTGCGCACCACTGCCATCGGCGGCGCCTTTGGCACGCCGCCCGAGCTTGATGCCTACTACGTCGGCAACCGCATCCCCGACCTCATTTTTCAGCTTGTTGCGGGTGCGACGCTGGCCTCGGCGTTCATTCCGACGTTCGTGCATGTGCGGACTCGGCGCGGCGAAGAAGCTTCGTGGCGGCTGGCAAGCTCGGTGCTCAACCTGGTTGCGCTGGTCACGCTCACGTTTGCGATCATCACGTTCGTGCTGGCGCCCTGGCTTGTGCCGCTCACCGCGCCCGGGCTGGGCGAGCACGCCGGGCGTGGGCCGGAGATCCAGCATCTCGCCGTTCGTCTCACCCGCCTGATGCTGATCGCGCCGATCGTGTTTTCGGTCAGCGGCATGATCTCCGGCATCCTCAACGCCCGTCACCGCTTCCTGCTCAGCGGCCTGGCGCCGATGCTCTACAACCTCGCCATCGTTGTCGGTGCGCTGCTTTACGGCACCCTCTTTTCGCATCGCGGGCTCGAGTTCGGTGTCACTCTCCTCGCGCTCGCCACCGTCGTCGGCGCGGTAGCGCACCTGCTTATCCAGTTGCCGGGGCTGGCACAGATAGGGATGCGCTATTACGGTTCGGCCGCCGTGCGCGATCCGGCAGTGCGCGAAGTCGGCCTGTTGATGCTGCCGCGTGTGCTCGGGCTGGCCGCCCTGCAGGCCAACTTTCTGGTAGCCACATACTTCGCGTCTGAGATGAGCGCCGGCACGATCTCGAGCCTGACGTTCGCCTGGTCGCTGGTCGTCCTGCCACTTGCGCTTATCGGCCAGGCGATCTCTACCGCCGTCTTTCCGCACCTGGCCGAACACGCCGCCAGCGAAGACCACCAGCAGATGCGCCAGACGCTTGCTCAGGCAGTGCGGGTGATCATCTTTCTCACCCTACCGGCCACCGCAGGGCTGGTCGTGCTACGCACGCCGGTCGTTTCGCTCGTCCTGCAACACGGTCAGTTCGACGCCAACGCCACCCACGTGACCGCCAACGCGCTACTCTTCTACAGCCTCGGCCTCGGGGCACAGGCGCTGATAGAAATTCTCAGCCGCGGCTTCTATGCCCTGCGAGATACCCGCACACCCGTGGCATTCGCAGTATTGAGCATGGTTCTGAACCTCGGCTTCAGCCTGCTTCTGCGGGACCGAATGGGGTATCGCGGCCTGGCGCTGGCGCTCTCCCTATCGGTGATGGTGGAGGCCGCGTTGCTGTTCATCTTTCTGCGAGCGCGGCTCGGCGGTATGGAGGAGAGACGGCTTGCCTGGAGTGCCGTGCGGGCGGTGGCAGCTACATGGCTGATGATCGTCGCCGTCGCCGGGTTCATGCTCTGGTCGAGGCATTACGCGCCGCTGGCCGATCGCCGGGGAGTGCGGTATCTGGTTGAAGTGTTGGTGGGCATCCCGCTTGGTGCCGTTGCGTTCTTCGCCGTCGCCGTGCTCACCGGCTCGGAGGAGATGCGGCTCGTGCTGACACCACTGTTGCGCCGTTTGCCAGGTATGCGACGTGCGTGATATCTCTGTCTGGACCAGCCGGGCAACAAAATTGCGACGGCGGGTATTTGGGAGATATAATGAAGCAGGCTGGCGGCGGCGACCGTCGCCGGATTTCAAACGGTAACCGGCACCGCGACGTGGGTTGCGGTGGTCGATCTTGGAGGAAGAGTTGAGTGTAGCCGATA
>JBBRGK010000521.1:0-2998 GCA_038240805.1 Dehalococcoidia bacterium
CCACGGCGCTGTGGCACCTGACTCCGGCCGAAGATCAGCAGATTGCCGGGCTAACGATGTGGATCCCAGCCGGTGCGCTCTATCTTCTCGCGGTGCTGGCTTTACTCATCCGGTGGTTCGCGGCGGATGAAACGGCCAGCACGCGTGCAGAGCGGCTGGACCGTCGCCTGCATCCGAGGCCGGCCGAGCGTTGTAGCGTCCCCGTTGAGCATGAAGCCGTCGGGTTGTCAGAGGCAAGCTAAGGGAGGAAATATGCAGGAGAAACCCGTTCCGCCCGTCGGTGATGCCTCGGGCGATTCCGATGCGCCATTACAATCGCTACAGTCGCGACAATCGCGGAAGGCACGAACCCGGCGTGAACTGCTTTCGCTGGTCAGCCTCGGCTTCAGTGGACTCGCGGCTGCGATTGTGACGATTCCCGTGATCGGTGCGCTACTCGCACCGCTGACGCGGGCAGAACCGGGCGAATGGCGTTCGGTCGGCCCGGTTGACAGCTTCAGGGTGGGCGAAACGAAGAACGTCACGTTTCTCGACTCGTCGCCGCTCGCCTGGGCTGGCCCGGCGGCCAACACCGCCGCCTGGCTTCGCCGTGTCGGCGATCAGCAGTTCCAGGCGTTTGCGATCAACTGCACGCACCTCGGCTGTCCCGTTCGCTGGATTCAGCAGGCGGACCTCTTCATGTGCCCTTGCCATGGCGGCGTGTATTACACGGATGGCAGCGTCGCCGCAGGACCGCCCCGGAAGCCGTTGTCCGTTTACCCCGTCCGCATTCGCGATGGGTTGGTCGAGATTCAGACGAGCGCGATCCCCATCGTGTGATCGCCCGGTTGTGTGGGAGGACTTAACGGTGACAGGCAGGCACGCGGCGTGAAATTCTTAGTCGCCATCGGGAATTGGTTTGACGATCGCTCGGGCATCTCAAAGCTCGTCGGCCCGGCGTTGCGCCACCCGGTGCCCGCAGAGACCGCCAGCTTGAAAAGCGGCTGGATGTACCTGTTCGGGATCGGCACGCTGACCGCGTTCATCGTGCAAGTCGTGACCGGTATTGCGCTGGCCACCCTCTATAGCCCCTCCACTGCCAGCGCCTACGACAGCCTCAAGTTCATCACCGACAAGGCGACACTTGGCAGCCTCCTGCGCGGTATGCACTTCTTCGGCGCCTCGGCGATGGTGCTGTTTGTCGGGCTGCATATGATGCGCACCTACCTGACCGGCTCGTTCAAGTTTCCGCGCGAGTTGAACTGGCTCTCCGGCGTCGTCCTGCTGATGCTGACGCTTGGCATGGCGTTCACGGGCCAGCTGCTTCGCTGGGATGACAACGGCGTCTGGTCGCTCGTCGTTGCCACCGAGCAGGTCGGACGGCTCCCGCTGCTGGGCCACGCGATCGGGCGCTTTTTACTCGCCGGCAAGACTGTCGGTGCCACGACGCTGAGCCGGTTCTTCGCCTACCACGTGTTCTTCATCCCCGCGTTGATGTTCGCCCTGCTCGGTTTTCACCTCTACCTGGTGCTGCACAACGGCATCTCGGAACCGCCCAAGGCGGGCGAGCCCGTCGATCCGAAAACCTACCGCGCCCGCTACCATCATCTCGTTGAGCGGCATGGCAAGCCCTACTTCCCTGATGCCGCATGGCATGAGATCGGCTTTGCCCTGCTGATGATCATCGTCATCGCGCTGCTGGCCCTGTTCATCGGCCCGCCGAAGCTCTCCAACCCGCCCGATCCCGCATCGATCGTCGCCTTCCCGCGTCCCGACTGGTATTTCCTCTGGTACTTTGCCCTGCTGGCGCTTCTGCGTCCGTCCTTCGAGGATTACGTCATCATCCTCGGCCCGGCAATCGTGTTTATCTCGTTCTTTCTGGTGCCATTTATCGCGAATAAAGGCGAGCGCAGCCCCATTCGGCGTCCGTGGGCACCGGCGATCGTCATCCTGACCGTCCTGATGATCGGCTCGCTCTGGTGGTACGGCGTGATCGCCCCGTGGACACCGCACTTCGACGCAAAGCCGTTGACAGCGCAGCAGGTCGGTGCCAAAAGCCGGCCGGTCTTCGATGGAGCGCAGCTCTTTTACGCCAAAGGATGTGAGTTCTGTCACGCGATCGATGGGCAGGGCGGCATACGTGGACCCGATCTCACCCACATAGCCGACCGGGTGCCACTGAGCGATATCACGACGACGATCGCGGGCGGCCGCGGCAATATGCCGGCTTATGTCAATAATCTGACACCCCAGGAGATGGAGAATATTATCGCCTTCCTGGAGTCGCTCAAGACTGCGCAGCGGTGAGCGGCGGTCCCGCCTGCGGGAGGAATCACTGCGCGTGCTGAAACGAGGGACACGAGGATGATTCAGGGGTCGAACGGGCGTTCGCGGATTCTGCTGTACGCTGTGATCTTCATGGCCAGCGTCATCACGCTGGGGGCATGCGGCGTGTCGTCTCACTCGCTCACCACGCAGCAGGTGCCCGGCGGCGATGCCGGCCGCGGCAAGCAGACGATGCGACGGCTCGGTTGCGGTTCCTGTCACGCAATTCCCGGCATCGCCGACGCCCGAGGCAACGTGGGGCCATCGCTCAGCGGAATGGGAGGCCGCCGCATTGTCGCCGGGCTGCTCTCGAACAATCCAACTAATCTCATGCTCTGGCTGCAGGATCCCCAGAGTGTCGTGCCTGGCAACGCGATGCCCAACCAAGGTGTCACCGAAGCTGAAGCACGTGACATGGCGACCTATCTGTACACTCTGAAATAGCCGGGGCAGAGACTGACTGGTCGAGGTAGTGAATGGAATTGGAACGACCTACCCTGCGCGACGTTCTGCGGGCGCGGAAGGTAATCCGCAGGTATCTGCCCGTTACGCCGCTTTTCCGCTACCCGGCGATCGATCAACTCGTCGGCACCGATGTCTACGTCAAGCACGAAAATTACCAGCCCGTCGGCGCCTTCAAGGTGCGTGGCGGCATCTACCTGATGTCCCGCCTCTCGCAGGAAGAGCGGGAACG
>JBBRGK010000522.1:0-2994 GCA_038240805.1 Dehalococcoidia bacterium
GCCGCCTCACAGGCCGCACGGGTGCTGAACGACCAGTGGGCGTACTGGCCGCCCACTCCGCAGCTTGCCGCTCGCATGCGCGCCCTGATGGAATCGGAGTTCGATCAGCTCTTCGACAGTACCGCCAACGGCTTCGTGCCGCGCTGGCTCGACCCCGGCCGCGAGGTGCTGCTCACCTGGAAGACTGGAGTGTGAGGTGAGTCCACAGGAGCCAGCCCCAGGCATCGTGCCGACGGTGAGCAAGCTCACCCGCTCGTCCTGGACACCTTCGAGCACGGCATGACCGCGGCGCCACTGGTCACAAACTGTGCTGACTGCCTGCCCCGGCCTGACCGCGCTGGTGACCAGCCGCTCACCCTTGCATCTCTCCGTGCATAGGATCCGCTTGACTTCAGCCCCGGCGAACCGCGCGGCGTGACCTTAGCCGCCGGACGTGGCCTTCACGAACCGTGCCGTGTCCGCGTCGCTCAGGTCCCAGATGGCGGTGAGACTGACCTTTCCATCGTGGCAGAGTTGCAACAGGCGCTGACCGGTGCGGCAGCAGAACGGCAACGCCCCGTAGAGGGATAACGGAGGCGGTCAGTCACCCGCCCCGGCCGCAGGCGCGTGCGCTTCGAAGTCGCCCAGCCCGGCGCGCTGCCAGACGCGGAGGAGCGGCTTCGGCGCCCACCAGTTCCAGTGTCCCATCAGCCGCATCGTGGCGGGAACGAGCAAGGCACGCACGATCGTCGCGTCGAGCGCGATCGCCAGCGCCATACCGACGCCGAGCTCTTTCATGAAAACCAGGCTGCTGGTGGCGAAGGCGCCGATCACCACCACGAGCAGAGCGGCGGCGCTGGTTATCAGCCTGCCCGTCTTTTCCAGGCCACGGGCGACGGCAAGCGCGTTGTCCCCCGTGCGCAGATACTCTTCGCGGATGCGGGAGAGCAGCAGCACCTCGTAGTCCATCGAGAGCCCGAAGACCATCGCGAACATCAGGATCGGCTGCGTGGCGTCAACCGAGCCCAGCGACTGGAAGTGCAGCAGCCCCTGCAGCCGTCCGTCCTGGAAAATCCAGACCATTGCGCCGTAGGACGCGCTGAGCGAGAGCAGGTTCATGATCATCGCCTTCAGCGGCAGCGTCACCGAGCCGAAGACCAGGAAGAGAACCAGGAACATCACTCCGGCTACGACCGCCAGCGCTGCGGGAATATGGTCTCGCAGCGTTGCCTTCAGGTCGGCGATCGAGGCGGCCGGACCGCCCACAAGGGCGCTCATGCCGGCCGGTGGCTGCAGACGGCGCAGCTCACCCACCTGAGACTGTGCCAGCGGATCGTCCGGGTTGGTGGTCGAGACGATCGCAAGCCGGGTGTAGCTGTCGCGGGCGAAGCCGGCCAGACCTCTGGCAAGAGCCGGGTCCTGCTCACCGGCAGGCTTGCTAAAGAGCGACTGGTAGCCCTCGCGGGGCAGACCGGGGACCACGCTGAAGATGCTGTCGACACGCGCTACTCCCGGCAAGGCGGCGATCTTCTGCGTGTAGTCGTAGAGGTTACCGATGTTCTCGGTCGAGAGCAGCGGGGCGGATGCGGTCAGCACAATGTCATGCGAGGAGGTCTCGTGGGGGCGGAAGCTGGCGTCGAGCGTGTCGCTCACCTGCCGTGCTTCGACTGAGCTTGCCAGGGCGCGCACGTCGGGGGTGGAGGCACGGAAGCGGAGGAACGGCGATGCGAAGAGCAGCAGGACCGCCGTGACGGCAACCGCGACGAGGAGTGGACGGCGCATGACCCGCACCGCGACTCCGTGCCAGAAGCCGGCCTCGGTCGTCGCAGCGGCCTGCGAGCCACGGTTCCACGGTACGCGCAGGGCGTCGATGCGGCGGCCGAGGATCGCGATCATTGCCGGCAGCAGCGTCATGGAGATCAGCATGGCCACCAGCGTGACCGCGATGCCGCCCATCGCCATCGAACGCAGAAAGACCTGCGGGAAGACGAAGAGGCCGCAGAGGCTCGCGGCGAGCGTGATGCCGGAAAAGGCAACAGCGCGCCCGGTGGTGCTTATCGCGGTGATCAGCGCTCCCCTGGCGCCTCGGCCAGGCAGCTCCTCACGGTAGCGGTTGAGGATGAACAGTGAGTAGTCGATCGCCAGACCGAGGCCAAGCACAGTGACGATGTTGAGGGCGAAGACGCTGACGTTGGTCAGCGAGGCGATGATATGCAACACGGTGAAGGCGAGGATGATCGCCAGTCCGCCGAGCAGCAGCGGTACGAGGGTGGAGACGAGGCTGCCGAAGATGACGATCAGGAGCACCGCCGTGATCGGAAAGGCGATCTCCTCCGCGCGGCCCAGGTCGGCTCCGACCATCGTATTGATCGCCTTCGCGACAGGAACGCCGCCGCCGAGCTGCACTGTGGCGCCATCGGCGGCAAGCTGAGGGCGCAGCCTGTCCAGCGCATCGAGCTTTGCCTGGTCGTCACCACGCAGGGAGATCACGGCAAAGGTCCGGGTGCGGTCCTTCGAGACGAGCTGCGGTGCGCCGGTCGCGTAAAAGCTGGTGATGCGCTCGACCGACGCATCCTGCGCCGCCCGGTCGAGCGCTGCAGTGATCGCCGCGCTGGCCGCGGGGCTTTCGACCGTCTGCCCGGGTGACACGGTATACAGCGCGATCACGTCGGCGCCACCGGCACCGAGGTTGTTTACGAGCTGCTGCCTGGCGCGAACAGACTCGGAGTTGGGGTCGTCGAAGCCGCCCTGTTTGAGCGCTTTGAACACGCCGCCGGCGTAGATGGAGGCGATGGGGATAAGTACGATGAAGACAGCGAGAACCAGCCAGCGGAAGCGGATCGAGAAGCGGGCGAGTGCTGCGAACATAGGAGTCCTCCGAGGTTTTAATCAGGAGCGCTCAACCGAAGTGCGGTCCGCCGGATATCGGGAACATCGAAAGCTAGCCGAAGCCGGCCGCCTGCTGCCGTTTAGGGTAGTGAAACCTCACTACGCGCGGGAAAGTGAACGAGAATC
>JBBRGK010000523.1:0-2994 GCA_038240805.1 Dehalococcoidia bacterium
CTTCGCCTTCGATCGGGGAAAACTGCTCGTCTACCTGATACTGTCTGCGCGAACCGATCGGCTCGCGCATCAGGAGTGAAACGTTGAACTGCACGACACGTCTACCCCTCGACTGGACACCTTCAAGTATACCCTCGCCGCGAGCGGCCGTGTCAACGTAACGCGATGATATAAGACCTCGTCCGTCTGTCTGCGCCGCGCGATCGAGCGCTCCCCTATAGAAGAATAGGAACCATCCCGAAGCAACGAAATATGGCCCGCTGCCTTGCCCGCGCTGGATAGCAGGACTATAATCCGCGACGGGCCTACCTGCGATCCCGGCTTGACTTTCTCACTCTGCGGTTCCGCTTATATCGGCAGCCGCAGCGGTTTCGGTCGGCCCAGACGCAATCGACATAATGACGCACTGCGAACCAGAACGCAGCACAGAGGTACGAATGGTCCGCATACCGGATCTCTACGCGCTCCAGGAGCTCGACGGCGAACTCGATGCTCTGGAACGAACGCTGGCCGACCTTCATGCTCGGCAGATCGACGACGATTCGGTCGTGCCGGCCCAGGAACACATCGATGAGTTGACCGCTGCACTCCGCACGGCGACGCAGGAACAGCGCACCGCCAACGATGAGTCCGAGGATGGCAAGGCCAAAGTCACAGCCGTCGATGCCAAACTCTACGACGGATCAGTCACGGTCGCCAAAGAGCTGCGCGACCTGCAGAAAGAACTGGAGTCCCTGCAACGGGTCCAGGCAGAGCGCGATGAAACGGCGCTCAACGCTCTGAGCGCCGTTGAGTCGATTCGCGGGGAACTGGAGTCGTCCACAAAAGATCTTGCCGGACAACGTGCGGCATGGGCCAAGGATCAGGCGACGATTGCTGCGGAAGCGACTGCCGTCGAGGCGAACCTGAACGCGCTCCGAGAACGCCGACAGAACGCCGTGCGGCCAATCGACGCACCGACGATAGCGCTGTACGAGCGGCTCCGCAAAATGCGCGGCGGGCGGGCAGTCGCACGGGTGGAACGCGGCGCCTGTCTCGGCTGTCGCATATCTTTGCCATCCCATATTTTCCAGCGCGCCCGCAGTGGCATGGCCGTCATCCAGTGCACCAGCTGCGAACGCATCCTCTACGTCGGATAGTTTGCTCGCAAAACGCGGCAGGGTAGGCGTAGTGGCACAGGCGCCGAAGGCACTCGGTTACTTCAGAGAAGACAGCGGGCGTCCGAGGAAGCCCCTCGATGAGGCGGATCTGCCGGACTCTCTCGCTGACCAGAGCCGTGCCTTTCTCGAATTTTGTCGGCGCGAAGGCTTCCAGGTCGCCGCGACATTTCTGGACACAGCCAGTGATAAGGGCGAGCGGCCAGGTTTCAGTCAGCTCGTCGATTACCTCAAGCGAAACCATGACCCGAGCTGTGTTGTGGTTGTCGCGTCGGTGGACAGGCTTGGCCGTAATGCGATGCAGGCGGCCCGAGGTCTTTTCCAACTGGACAGCCTCGGGGCAAAGCTCGTTACCCTGGACGGCACCGTGGACCCGGCGTCGACCCTGCTGAAGCATTGGGTGAAAGGCGAAAAGCCCTCCAACGTTGGCGAACGGGTGCGCGAGGCGATGCGCAAGAAAGCGATCCGTGGCGAAGTGCTGGGCCGCCCGCCATACGGTTATCGCGTCGGCCCAAAGCACCGGCTGGAGCCGATACCGGAAGAAGCCGCAGTAGTTCGTTACATCTTCCGCCTGTACACACGGGAGGCGCTTGGGATCCGCTTGATCGCCCGCCGGCTGAACGAAGAGAACTATCGGACCCGTCGCGACGGCAACTGGAGCATGATCACGATCCGCGATATCCTGCTTAACCGTGCCTATCTCGGTACCTATACACGTTTCGGTGTCCGCGTTCCCGGCAGCCACCCGGCGCTTATCTCGCCCGATGACTTCCGTCGAGTGCAGGATCGCATGGCAAGCCGGCGGACCGGTGGTGGAGAGCGGCATGTCCGCCAGTTCTTGCTCTCAGGACTGGCACACTGTGGCTACTGCGGCAACCGCATGATTGGAGTTAGCCGCCGTCAGACCTGGGCGAGGCGCGGCGACGCCGGGCCAGGCGAGGCCGAGTACCGCTATTACCAGTGTTTGAGCCGCACGAACCAGAGCATGTGTGACTACCATACCTGGCGGGCAGCGGTGCTTGAAGAGGAGATCCGTCAGCAGGCGGCGGCTGCGCTCGAGCAGGCAGTAGCCGTACCCAGGCTCACTGAGCCCGGAGGTGCAGCCGTTTCGGACGAAGCAGAGCGGCTGCGAACGCGGCTGCGTCAGCTTGACCGTCAACTCGATCAGCACATGCAGGCGGCCGCGAATAACGAGCTATCGCTGCAGCAGCTACGTGAGCTGAACGTTGCGATTATGAACCAACAGATGGAGGCTGAAGAGGCGATCCGTAAGCTGGAAGGCCGGCGGCAACTGGTTGAATCGCTTGAAGGCCAGCGAACGTCGCGAGCCTCGCTGCTAGCCGGCTTGACAAGCGGCTGGGACGGACTCGAATTTGCCGCGCGCCAGGCGCTGATTCGCGAGGTCGTCGAACACGTGACCGTGCTCGATGAAGGTGCACTGATCAGGCTGCGGCCGTGATCGGATTGCCTCTATAGTCGTTGGCTGCTACGATCCCGACGGTCGTGCTAGGCGGGGTGCTGGGGGTACCCTGTACCTGAAACCCTCCTCATGCAGGGCTGAATTCCCATTCGAGGTCTGCGGTCCCGGAGGACTGCCTGCGTCACCGGCGTTGACAGGCTGCGTCCGGCGCGGCGGAAGACCATGAACCCGGTCAGAGCTTGACGGCAGCAGCCATAAGTGGACCCTTTCGGGTGCCGTCGGGTTGCGTGGCCCGAGCTGGCCGGCTCAGGCAAGCTCAAGGGGCGAGATCGACAGTGGGTGCACGGCCGTTGTCGGCCCAACGACGTGGAGAGAGGCGGGGGGGGCCCCTGCCCCCCCCCGGGGGCGTGAGCCCCC
>JBBRGK010000524.1:0-2988 GCA_038240805.1 Dehalococcoidia bacterium
GTTGGGTATGATTGTACTGCGGTGCGGCTCATCGACACCGTCATCGAGAGAGAAAAGCAGTGACCCGAGCAACCGTGGCGGAATACCTGAAACTGGCTTATGCGATAGAAGTCATGCCCGATGCCACGACCGACGGCGGGATGGTGTATCTGGCGAAGCGGCACGTTTACCATGCCGATGTGAATGTGGCGGTCTGACATGGTACGCAGGTTAAACTCGGTCCGCGTTTCCACGATCGTTTGACCATCCTGGTTCAGCAGCCTGAGCAGGTGCTAGAAGTGACCGGCTGCACCCGTCCAGACTGTGATCTCCCTGGAGAACGCTCATGAAGCGATACATCGTGATTCTCTGCGCAGGAGCCGCAGCGGCCGCGGCCTGGGCAAGCGGTGTCGCCGGTCAAACGCCGCCTCACGGCACGCCGCAGCCAGCGGTACCTTACGCAGTCAGCTATGCCGCGGGCTGGAATCTCATTTCTGGCACGGGCTATCCGACGATATCCGGGGCGGACGGACCTTTGTATACCCAGCGACCCGGCGATACAGGTTATCGGAGTATCGCGCCCACCCAAAGCCTGGCACCTGGGTACGGCTACTGGGCATACTTTGATCAGCCGAGCACGCAGTTCTACTTTCGCCAGGCCGGCCAGTGCGTCACGCAGGTGTTACCGGCGGGTCAGTGGGTGCTCGTCGGTGACCCCAATTCTGAGCCTCTGTCCGTTCACGGCGCCGATGTGCTCTATACCTGGGACGCCGTCCGTGGCACCTATGCTGTGGCATTGAGCCTCGTGCCGGGTCAGGGCGGCCTGGCGATCTCGCTCGCCGGGGGCACGCTTACGTTCGGGTCCGCCGCGCCTGGCAGCAGCTGCGGAATCGTCCCGACGATCACCGCCGGACAATGAGACTGCGGCGGCTCGTTCGACGGGCGGCAGAGCGAACGGAGTTCCGGCGAAACCCACGGGTTGCAACCAGCGGTCGTACGCTGAACGGCCGTTCTGCGTTGCGCTTTACCGGCTCAGGCGCCGCAGGGTTTCCTTGAGGCCCAGCTCCCGCACGCTCTGGCGCAGCTCCTGCGCTCCCGGCGTCTCGTGGGCGAGCGCGTCCACGTTCGCCGCGCCGAGCACCGCCTCGCGAAAGCCCTGTGCGAACAGCACCCGGTTGGCGGCGTTCTTCTTCAGCCGCAGCAGGTCGCCGGGCACCTGCGCGATCCGCAGCACCACCTCCCGCGTCCGTAGCTGCATGCTCTCGGCCGGGAACACCTCGGTCGCCAGGCCGAGCTGCACCGCCTCTTCGGCGTCCCAGCGCGTGCCCGGCACAAGCGAGATCTCCCGCGTCTTTTTCGGGCCGATGAACCAGGGCAGCAGCGACTCAAGGATCCCCGCACCAAGCGGCAGCGCGACGCCGCCGAGCTGCGTGCCTTCAGCGACATAGGTGAGGTCGCAGCAGACCGCCAGGTAGAAGCCTGCGGCGAAACAAAAGCCGTGCACTTCAGCGACCACCGGCTTCGGAAACTCAACGACGCTGAGCCAGAGCCGGAGCTGGGCGTCAAGCGACTCCCAATCCTGCATCTGCGAGCGCGGCGCCTGATCATCGCCGTGTGATTCAAGGTCGTAGCCGGCGCAGAAGGCGCGGCCGGCGCCGCGGACGTGAACGACCCGCACCGCCTCATCGTAGCGCGACTCACCCAGCCGCCGCTCGAGCTCCCTCAGCATCGGCGGGGAGAGCGCGTTCAGCTTCTCCGGGCGGTTCAGGGTGATCGTCGCAACCCGTTCAGCGACCTCGTAGCGGATCGTATCGTCAGTCATCTCCGCACCCTCGTACCACCAATTCGTTATGAGCGTTTCGTAATGTCCGCATGCCGGCACGGACCCTCATCACCCCAACCCTCTTCCCCCAATTCTGGGGGAAGAGGGCGCTCCTGCAGTGCGTTTACCAACCTTGCAGATGCTTCGAAGCCGTGTCCTGGAAGCGCCCGTCGCTGCAACCAATTCCGTGCAGCGCTGCCAATGATCGTTCCTTCGCCCAGAATTGGGAGAAGAGATGAGAGGGATGAGGGCGGGGAGACCGGTACCATGCTTCACACATGCCATGTATTTGCAGGCTCAACGGTGCTCCTTGCCCTTAGCCGTCGGCTCCTCGTCGAGAAACGGCTCGATCTGGCCGCGTGCGAACACGCTTCTCAGGATCTCGTTCGTCGATGCCGGGTCGTCGCCCAGCGCTTCGAGCGCGAGGTCGCGGATCTGCATCATCACCCTGGCCAGCGCCACGTGCTGCTCCAGCCCCAGCGAAGCGAACGCCCGCTTTCGCACCGTCTGCGTCAGCAGCAGCGCCCGCCGCGAGCGCTCACGGCCTTCGTCGGTCACCTCAAGCAGCACCTCGCGCCGGTCTTCGAGCGAGGGCATCCGGCGGACAAGCCCCTTCGCGGCCATGCGGTTGATCAGCCCGGTCACGGTCTGTGGCTCGACGCAGAGAAAGCGGGCGATATCGCCCATCCGCAGCGGTCTGCCGGCGCGGCGCAGCACCGAGCAGACGTATGCTTGCAGCTCGCTAGCCGGCTGATCGACAACGTACCGCTCTTGCAACCGCGCCAGGGCGTTCATCGCCTGGCGGATCATCAGGTATGAGACGAAGCTCGGATCGGCGTCCGGCACCGGAATCTGGCTCAGGGAGTCAGGCAGGAAGCCGTCGTCCTGCGTTGCACTGGAGGCATCGGTCACAGTCACGCTGTTGTCATCTCTCAATCCCGGGCGATTCTCCGGCCCGGCGGTGCATCATCCCGCCTCGCGGCAGAGGAGGCGGCGCGGGTTCTCAATAAGCATCGTATCAATCGCCGCTGCGCCGATGCCCGCGGCTCGCAGTGCGGGTAGCACCGTCTCCCAGAGGTAGCTGAAGGCGCGGGTCGAGCAGGCAAGCGGAACCTGGCGCCCGCCCAGGACGCCGATCTGATCGTGCGAGAGCGTGATCTGCCGCTCGAAGCCGCGAGCGACGAGCT
>JBBRGK010000525.1:0-2987 GCA_038240805.1 Dehalococcoidia bacterium
CTATCACCCACTCGTGCAGCAGGCTCTGGTCAACATGCCGCTGACGCCGCAGCCGTTCCAGCAGCCGTCGATGGGCCGTCAGCAGACCGAAGAGATGCCTGTCGCCTTTGAATCCTGACGTTGCAGTTTTATATAACCCGCCTACCCTATCCACAAGCATGATAGTGAAGCGAGGGAACCCGCTCTATTATGGTCATTGTTACGAATCATGTAAGAACCGGGTAGGAACAGGGCAGGAAACGCTCCCACTCGGGCCGGGGCGGTGGAGAACTGTATGTCAGTCCCCAACAAGGGGCAGTCTGGCAAACGAATCCTGGTAGTTGACGACGACGACGCCATCCGAAACTTCATTTGCGAGGCGCTCTCCGAGGAGGGATACCGGATGCAGCTTGCCGCGAACGGCGCCGACGCGCTGCGAGAGGTATCGCAGGCCGCGCCGGATCTGATTTTGCTCGATGTGCGGATGCCTGGAGTGGACGGCTGGCAGGTACTGGACGAACTGCGCTCCGCTGCCGGGCCACAGACGCCGGTCGTCGTGATGACGGCCTCATACTCCGGACAGGATCGGGCGCTCCAGAGCGGTGCGCAAGGCTACTTGGCCAAACCATTTGAACTCGATGATCTGCTTGAGTGTGTCGATCTACACAGCCGTATCCAGCTTGGAGCAGACCTCGGTGAAGCTCGGGATACCCCCGAGGCATGACCACAGGCACGGCCGGACACCGGTCGCGCGGCAGCAGAAGGGAATGGACTAACAATGTTCAAACTGAGAGAGAAGACTCAAGACAGGGCGGACGACAGCGCCTCGTGGCTACGTGATGCGCTGCGGTTCGATCGATACGGTAACGCGATCAGCGACACCGGAAGTATGCTCATTCACAAACTGCCCGGAACAGATGACACGCGCGACTCGGTGGTTGGTACCGCCCAACGTGCAATGGATCGTGCCCGCGGCACGGTAAGTTCCGCTTTCGATCAAACTGCGGATTCGCTGCACAACCTGTCGATCCCCGGACGTAAACAGAAGCGGCGGTGGCCGTCCACATTCGTGCTTATCGCCGGAATCGGAGCACTCGCAGCAGCCGGATACTTTGTCTACCGCTGGCTCAATGGTGGCAGCCAGCCGATGGACTACGGAATTGAGGAGTCCTGGCCGTCCGAACCGAGCCGTGGTCCTGTCAATGAGCCGAAGGAGGACGACGCCGAGGCGAGCCGCGACGCTGAACAGTCGGCAGCGGTGTTTGAAGGCGGCGCCCCTGGTACCACCGTCACCCCCTGACAGCAATTCTGCTTGAATCGTTTCGCTCTAAAGACGAATAGGTTGGTGCGTGACGGCATGCGCTAGCCTATTCGCGTTTGCGGGCCTGAAGTGCTGTCTGCCGCGTGATGTCGATCAATGGCTTTACGCCGCCATCGGCGATCAGCACGACCATATCGAGATTTTTGAATAGGCTCGGATCCTGCCCTCGCAGCGACGGCCCTACCGGGTCCGACTCGAGGCTGCTGTAGTGGCCACAGACGGCCAGCAGCCGCAAGGCACCGGGCTCGGCCTCAAACTGGTCGCCAGCGGCGCGTACGGCCGCGCGAAGCCGTTTGCGCAGGGGAGTACCGGTTTCGGATTCGTCACCAGGCGGCAATCCGATGATGGCACAGCTGTGCCCACTGCGGAGGCGCTGCACACGCCACGAGTCTTCTGCTAGAACGACGGCAGAGTCACCGACAGCCAGTCCTTTGCTTGCAGCGACGACGCTGTCGACCAGTGCCTTGATGTATTCTTCGTCGTCGGGCAACCGGTGAAGCTGCCTGCTATCGACGTGATAGTAGCCATCCACCCTATCGGTGAACTGCGCCCAGAAAGGTGACAGGCCACCGAAGGCCGAAACGTAGGCGCCCGCATCATCCCGCTTGCGAATCGTGATCTCGATCGGCAGCCGTGCATCGACGGATTCGCCGGCGCCAAGCGAGTCGATTGTCCGCTGCAGCAGATTAGCTGTAACCGAGGCGAGGGGCTCGGCGTCCGGCGGCTCGGCCCCGGCCGGCAGCCAGACGAGCACACCTGTACCGCCTGGATTCAACCTCGCACAAAAGCTCGACAGGGTGCTCGTCCACTCCGGAGATGGCTCCTGCGACGAGGCAGGAGCAAGCAACGCCCGCAGCGGTATTTCCCGGAGCGCCGCAGTCAACAGCCCGTCATCGCTCGTCTCGCCGTCGGTGAGGACTTCGCCAGTTCGAGACGCCAGCCAGTCAAGGAACAGTTGCCCCAGGAGGCGATTCTCGTTGTCTTGAGCCATGGCCGACCCACCTCGCAGCACGGGTTGCACGCGAAAGGACCGGCCATCGACGGCCGGTCCTTTATTTCGCGTGGCGAAAGGAGACTACACCAACTCCGGCACGGCTGCGCCCGGTTTCTTCAACAGCTCGCGCGGCGGATCAATGTAGATCGCGCCCCAGCCGCATGCCTGCTCGCAAAGGCGGCAGCCAGTGCATTTGCGCTCATTGAGCGTGGCAACACCGTAGAAATCGGTCACTGTGCCAGTCTGCTGCAGGCTCAGTGCATCGAACGGGCAGATGTTTATGCAGAGCTCGCATCCGCTGCCGATGCAGTTGTCCTCAATCACGATCGCCTTCGGCCATTCCTTGCGCGGGAAGGTCTTGCACAGATCGCCGAGCTCATCGAGAATCGCTTCCGGTGGACAGACGACACCGCAGGCACCGCAGTCGATGCAGAGGGCCGGATCGATCACGTGAATCACGTTGCGCTCGCCCGTGATCGCGCCGGTCGGGCAGCGTTTCGTGCAGGCCGTACAGCCGATACAGGTCGCAATGATCTCGTATGGCAACCCGCTACCTCCGGGCTAGTTAAGGGCTTCACTAACGGCTTCAGTATAACGGCCACGGCACAGGCGCGCAAAACGCTGTGCTACGGGGGTCTGCCAAAGGATTGTGGGTACTGAGCGGTGGGATAAGTAGCCTCCGAAGGGAGTACG
>JBBRGK010000526.1:0-2972 GCA_038240805.1 Dehalococcoidia bacterium
ATCGCCGTTGCGCTTGCCCGCCAGCGCGACTTCGCCGCCGACGCCTCGCACGAGCTGCGCACGCCTCTCACCGTGATGCTGACCAACGCCGAGCTGCTGACCCTGCATCCGGAGCGGCCGCTGTCGAGCTACCAGGATGTCGTCGCGGACATCATCGCCGAGACCCAGAGGCTGAGCCGCCTTGTGAGTGGCTTACTGACCCTGGCGCGGGCTGACCAGGGGAAAGCGACGCTCATCGATGACGAGGTCAACCTCTCCGAGCTGAACCTGATGGTGGCGCGCCAGTTTACCGCCGTTGCAGCCGCCAAAGGCGTCGAGATGATCGCCGAGAGTGAGCCCGGTATCATCGTGTCCGGCGATCGCGATCGGCTGCACCAGCTGCTGGTGATCCTGGTCGATAACGCGGTGCGCTACACGCAAGCGGGCAGTGTGGTGATCTCGGTCAAGGTCCTGGGGAGCGAGGTGCAACTGACGGTGTGCGATACGGGGCCGGGGATTGCCGCAGAGCATTTGCCGCACCTGTTCGAACGGTTCTACCGCACCGATGCCGCGCGGTCGTCCGAGGAAGGCGGGACGGGCCTCGGCCTGGCGCTCGCCCAGTGGATCGTTGAGAGCCATCACGGCCAGATCACGGTCTCCAGCACACCGGGAAGCGGCAGTACCTTTACGGTCCGGCTCCCGGCCAGGCGGTGATGACCGACAGGCCGCGCTGACAACCCAGCTTTACTTCCCCGGCGAGGCCAGCAACGCGCGGGACGGTATCTTCAGGGAGAACGGGCAGGCGTTGCTGCTCCAGGTGCAGCAGGCGGATGGCAGCACGACCAACGCCACCTATACCTTCATCGTTCCCGCCGGGTAACAGAGCCAACAGTGCCCGTCCGAGGCGCCAGATGGCGAGGTCGGGGCTGCTCTATGACGGAGTGGACCCGACCTGTGTCGAGGCGCGGCGCGGCAAGCGGCCTGCGCGCTGCACGATCGCACGAACCATGCCCCTGAAGATGAAGGCGTGCGCCGGGTAGAGCAGGTACCAGTAGGCGCGGCCGGCCAACCCGGTGGGCCGAAAGCGGGCGGTCTGGTACAGTCGGGCGCCGCCGTCGCGCCGTGGCGCAATCGTCCACTCAAGCTCGGCTGTGCCCGGCGCCCGCATCAGGGCCCGCAGCCGCACCCGCCGGTCCTGTTCCACTTCCAGCACATCCCAGAAGTCGCGCCGGGCGCCAGTGATGAACCGCTCTGGCAGGGGAGTGCGACGGTCGACGCCCGGCCCGCCCAGCAGGCTATCGACCAGGCCTCGCAGCCTCCAGGCCCAGTTCCAGTAGTACCAGCCGTTGCGCCCGCCGATCGCAGCAATGGCGCTGTAGATCGCCAGCGGCGATGCGTCGGTTTCGGCCACCTGCTCATCCGAGACAACCGGTGACCAGAACCGCTGCCGCAGCACGCCGCGCAGGCGTGCCGGCACGCCTGCCAGCCAGTCAGGCATCAACTTGCCGGCCTCGTCAGGTTCCTCGTTCAGGGCCCGGCGCACCGCTGCATCGAACTGGGTGAGCGCCAGCGGCAGCAGCGACCGGGCCACCGGATCACGCACCACCACTGCCGAGCGGAGCCCCTCGATCAGCGGCCGTGCCACTGCGGCAGGTACGGAGGTCACCAGCTCGACCCAGTAGGAGGAAAGCCGTGGCGTCAGGACGGGCACCCGCACGATCCAGCGGTGCACGCCGCGCACGCGGGCGAAGCGCTGCATCATCTCCGGGAAAGTGAGCACATCCGGCCCGCCGATCTCGAGCACGCGCCCGCTGCTGGCGGGCACGTCCAGGCAGTGCGTGAGATAGCCGAGCACGTCGGCGAGGGCGATCGGCTGAACGGGGCTGACCACCCAGCGCGGGCAGATCATCACCGGCAGCCGCTCTGTCAGCTCACGCAACATCTCGAATGAGCTGCCTCCCGGGCCGAGGATGATCGCCGCACGGAACTCCGTGACCGGTATGCCCGCCCCGGCGAGCAACGCCCCAACCTCCTGCCGCGACCGAAGATGGGCGCTGAGGTTGCCGCGATCGTCGCCCAGTCCGCCGAGATAAATGATGCGAGCCACGCCGGCAGCACGCGCGGCGGCGCTGAAGAGGATCGCAGCGCGGCGGTCGCGCTCCTCGAAGTCGAAGCTGTCGCCTTCCATCGAGTGGACCAGGTAGTACGCGACCTCGATGCCATCGAGGGCGGGAGCCAGCGACTCGCGATCGAGCACATCTCCCTGGACGACATCGACGCCGGCGGGCAGCCGGGCGGCGGCCCGGGTAGCGTCGCGCGAAAGCGCCCGCACAGCGTGGCCCCTGGCCAGCAGTGCAGGCACAAGCTGCCGCCCAACATAGCCCGAGGCCCCGGTCACAAGGATGCGCATCTGTTCGTCCCCCACACCCAGTATGCGAGTTCACAGCGGTACCGCCGTAAGCCATCCGGCACGGTAGCATTGCTCGCGCCCTGTCTGCAGCGGTTCGGGGCTGGCTGCGGATCGTTCCGCCTCGTGGCGGCCACCAATGACCCGGTACACTCTGTATCGGCATTCACCCGCTGCCGGCATCGGCGCAAACCCGGGCGAACGAGAGCGAGACAGAGCGATGCCCCGTGGCTGGCAGTGGGATGAAACGCTGTTCCAGGGCAGCGCTCGCTACTACGAGCGCGGGCGGCTGCCATATCCACCGGAGCTTGCCGGAGCGCTGGCGGCGGCGCTTGCGCTCGATGGCCGCGGCCGGCTGCTCGACGTGGGCTGTGGCCCCGGCACCGTTGCCCTGCGGCTGGCACATCTGTTCGAGCAGGTCGTTGGTCTCGATGCCGACGCCGAGATGCTGGTGGAGACGGAGCGCCGGGCGGCGGAACTCGGAATCAGCAACGCTCGCTTCTTGCATGCCCTGGCAGAGAGCCTGCCGGCGGGACTCGGCGCTTTCCGGGTGGCGACCTTTGCGGCCTCCTTCCACTGGATGGAC
>JBBRGK010000527.1:0-2965 GCA_038240805.1 Dehalococcoidia bacterium
CGCATCGGAGAGGGCCGTATTTCACGGATATTACATCTTCAGAAGTGAACCCTGGCGCTCGGCTTTCGTTCGTCCCGACCGCGCGCCCGTCGTCGATCGCTTCCTCGCTTCCTCCAACGAGATAGACCATTGTGTCGGTCCGCGCTACAGTGCAATCGTTGCCACGAGGACATGCCCGGCGGCAAGCGGCTGATCAACGCGGCGACGGAGGATTTGCGACGATGAATGCACGTACGTGGATGAAGTGGACGCCCGCGGCTATAGCGGGACTTACGATTGTCATGGCCGTGGCTCTCGGCCAGGGTGACGGCCGTGTTGCGGCACAGCAGCCGGGCGCTTCACCGACTGCCTCCCCGGTAGCTACGCCCACGCCCGTGGTCAACGCTGCGCTTGGCACGGCGTCAAGTCTGCCATGGCTAATCGTCGATCCGGCGTTCACGGCTGCGCCCGGTGCAGAGGCGTTCTGGGGCATTCTCGGCCGCGCCGCCTACCGCATCGAAGTGCCCGACAACTGGAACGGTGAGTTGGTCATGTACGCTCACGGTTACGCCGGCGAGCAATCATTCCTTAATGTGCAAACACCGCCGATTCGCAGCCACCTCATCCAGCAAGGCTACGCCTGGGCGGCTTCCAGCTATCAGCAGAATGGCTACGACCCCGATCTGGCCGTGATCGATACGCTCCAGCTGCGGGATTACTTCATTCAACACTGGGGCCAGCCGTCCCGCAGCTACATTTACGGCACGTCCATGGGCGGTCATATCGTCGTTTCATCGCTGGAACAGCACCCGGGAGTCTATGACGCCGCCTTTGCAGAGTGCGGTGTGCTGATGCAGGAGCAGGAGCAGGATTACCTGACCGCCAACGCCGCGCTGGCTGACTACATCTCCGGGGTCAACGCCCTGCCTGCAAGCTCCTCAGCGGCTGCCGCCGACGCGCTGACGAAGCAGATCATTCCGGCGCTCGGCCTGGCCAAGGACTTCACCGACAAGGGCCTGGCCTGGGAGTCGGCGGTGAAATACCTGACCGGCGGTGCGCGGCCGTTCCGGCACCAGGGCATGATCGACTTCAATGCGCTGCAGTTTGGGATTATCACCACGCAGCCGTCGACCTCGCCCTCGGGACTGGCTGCCACTGACGATTACTTCGACTTCCACATCGATCCCGGCTACGGTTTCACTGATGCGGAACTCAACGCCAACGTCTTTCGCCAGACCGCCAACCCCGACTTCCGCAACCAGGACAGCAATCCAACGTTTGCTCTGCCGACGGGGCAGATATACGTGCCGCTGATCACGTATCACACCACTGGCGACAACTTCGTCCCGATCATGATGGAGATTAACTACCGTAGGCTGGTGAACGCCGCTGGCAACAGCAGCCTGATCGTGCAGCGCGGCGTGCGGGCACCAGACCATTGCCAGTTCGACCTTGCCGATCGGGTCCAGGGTTTCGACGACCTGATGAACTGGGTTCACAACGGCGTCAGGCCGGAAGGCGACGATTTCCTGGCTCCCGACCTGACCACGCTCGGTACCCGCTGGACGCACAAAGTTCTGCCCGGTGACGGTGACGGGTTTTAGGCCTAACCTTGCCTCGGACGTCCAATCTAGTTGAGACAGGCGGTAAACCGGGCGGACTGCTCGGGATACTTCACGTCCAGATTCTGCCCCGAATCCTCGAAGGCAGTTTTCAGCAGATCGCTGGCTTTCTGCGTATCGCCTGCAATGAGTGCCTTCTGCGCGTTCTGCAACCTCGGTATCACTGCCTTTAGCAGTGCGACAAGATCGGCGTGATATTGCTTCAGGTCCGCTGGAGGCGTGATCTTATTGAGGTCAGCGACTCCCTGATTTGCCGTCGTCAGCGCCTTTTCAATGCTGCTTTTCAGTTGCTCTGGGGTTGGTGCGGCATCGCCGGCTGGACCAGGCGTCCCGTTCGATGATCCGGACTGAGAAAAATCCGGAGCGCTGAGTGCGACGTTGAAGATCACAGCGAAAACCGAAGTGGCGTACTTGCAGTCCGGTGAATTCGGATCCGCCGTGGCGCTGGCTCGCGGAGTTGCTTTCGCTGACTCAGCAGCCGAGAGAACGACCGGGATCTGCGCCATCTGCTTGTTGGGGTCAGCAGTAACGTCTGCCGTTGCAGGCGTCGCGCCGCCGAGCTTCACGTAGATGTTGCCTTCTGCCCCCTCGCCTCTTTTGAGGGTGACTGTTTGAAGCTGGTCGGGACACCCTTTGCAAAGCTGCTCTGGCTCGTGGGCCACGCCCTTCGTGTCGATGAGTTTGAAATCAAAAGTAGGAGCGAAGGCCTGACTGTCGGCGCGGCCGTTCACGATCTGGATGTGGACAGCCACGTCGGAGCTGTTGAATTGATCGTACTGGCGCGCGTTGAAGGGGCGGACGCTTACGACAGTCACCTCCAGGTTGCCCACCGATACCGTCTCGCCGGCAGCCGTTGACGGCGTTCCCGCTGCAGCCCGCGCCTGCGCTGTCTCCGACGCGGTAGCGGCAGCCGGTTCATCGGTCGCCGAGCTGTTGTTGTTGCTTTTACTGCCGCCGCATCCGATAAGTGCAGCGGCCAGAGTCAGCAAAGCGGCGCAGACGAGGAAAAATCTGAGACGTGGCAATGGTGGCCTCCGTAGGAATTCGGCATTGATCATAGATCACTGAAGCTTCGACCGCCTCTGCCGGGGTTCTCGCCGTTCGAACGGTGCCTGACTCTGTACACTGAGCGCACGTTTTCTTCGGAGCAAGCAATGCACGGATCGATGCGACTCTTCCGCCTGCCCGCCTTACCGGTCCTGCTGCTCTTCTTCGCTGCCTGTACAGGCGGTGCTCCGAACCAGCCGAGCCGCGACGCCGGAAGGCCGCAACCGAATATCTCTGCAACCGTCGGGTCCGGACAGCCGGCGCAGACGGCCAGCCACATCGTTAGCGTGCCCGCTTCCCAGCCGCCGGACAAGGTT
>JBBRGK010000528.1:0-2961 GCA_038240805.1 Dehalococcoidia bacterium
TTGCATGGCTCCGATCCGCAGTCACAAGCGGACCATATCAGCCGAGTGCAAGCGCGATGACGCCAGCGACGATCGCGGCGGCGCCCGCAAGCCGCCGTTTGACGTCGCCTTCGCGCAGCAGCCGAGCGCCGAGCACAGCACCGATCAGGATGCCGACCTCGCGTGCCGGCGCCACGTAGCTGACCCTGCTAACGCTAAGCGCCGTGAGCACCATTAGATAGGCGAGGGGGCTCAAAACGGCCACGCCGATCGCCGCGCCGGGGCGGGCACGGAACTCATCGACCACGGCACGCCGGCGCGACGTCGTGCGAATGGCGACCGGCGCGAAGAGAATGACACGAGAAAAGTTGGTGCCCCAGTCATAGATCACCGGGGCTATCAGCGCCACCCCGCTTTTGTCCCAGAGCGTGTAGGTCGCGATGAAGCAGCCAGTTGCCAGGGCGAAGCGAACGGCGCGGCTGACGTCGCGATCACCCCGCAATCGGCCGGGTACCGCCATCAGCAGCACCCCGGACACGATCGTGAGTCCGCCGCCGAGGGCCAGCGCCGATGGCCGCTCGCCGAGCAGGACAATAGCGCCGACCGTGGCGAGCACCGGTCCGGTGCCGCGGGCGATGGGGTAGACGAGCGAAAGATCACCGACCCGGTAGCCATAGCTCAGCAGCAGGTAATAGCCCAGGTGAATGGCGCCGCTGACGCCCATGAACACGAACGCCCGCGGACCTGGATGAGGGTGCGTGATCAGCACGACCGCGAGCACGACCGGGAAGTAGATAACGACGGCGAGCGCCGTGAACAGCCATGTGAAGGCGACTGTGTCACGGGCGCCTTTCGCCATCAGGTTCCAGGTGGCATGGCAGCAGGCGGAGAGCAGGATCAGGCCAAGCGAGAACAGCGACAGGCGACATCCTCCTGGGCCAGGTTCGATACCGCCGGGTGGCGTACAGCCTTCTGCAGAAATGGCGCGGAACGGCGTCAGTGCCCCACGCGGCGGTGCCGGGGCGCTATACTCAGCGCCAGCATCGCCACCGCGGCGATAGAACGGCGAGCGGGTACGAAACGCAAGCGGAGCATACATGAAACTCGCGGTCGAATTTCCCAGCGTGATCTACCGGGAAGGGCCGGCAGCGGTTATCGAGCTGGCGCGGGCGATCGAGCGGATCGGCTTCGACCAGCTTGATATGTTCGACCACGTGGTCATGGCCCAGCCAACGGAGCAGCGTCCTCCTGGACGGTACCCGGCAGAAATGCCAATCCTTGAGGCGTTGACGACACTTGCATACGTCGCCGCCGTCACGGAGCGGATCGGATTGGGCACGGAGGTGCTGGTGCTGCCGCAGCGTCAGCCGGTGCTGGTGGCGCGGCAGGTGAGCACGATCGACACGCTGTCTGGTGGCCGCGTGAGGCTCGGTGTCGGCTCGGGATGGCAGGAGTCCGAGTACGAGGCGCTCGGGATGGACTTCCACACTCGCGGCAAGGCGCTTGATGAGGCGATTCCGCTGCTGCGCGCCTGCTGGAGAGAACGGACCATTGATTTCAAGGGCGATTACAACCGCGTCGATGCAATGGCGATGGAGCCGAAGCCGCCGACGGCCGGTGGGCCACCAATCTGGGTTGGCGGCGGCAACCCGGCAGCGTTGCGCAGGGCAGGGCGTCTCGGCGACGGCTGGCTCGGCATGGCGGGCGCGGGAACGGGCGAAATTTCCGTCGTAAAACGTCACGCCGAGAAGGCAGGCCGCGACCCCGACGCGCTCGGATTCCAGGCGCAGCTCAGTACGCCACCGCGTCGAAACCAGCCGGGGAGCTCAGATTTCTACGCGAACCCGGATGAGGTGGCCGCTGCGGCAGGGGCAGCAGCCGCGGCGGGTTTCGGCTGGGCTACAATCAACGTCACGGGTGTGTTCATGGCGGGTGCCCGAAACGGCGCCCGGATGGCGGAGTCGTTGAAGATCCTGCATGATCGCGTTCGCGCCGAAGCCGGCAGCGATTGAGGGGAGAGTTTTGATGAAACTGGGAATGAGCATTGGCTACTCGGGCGCAGACCTGCGTCTGCCCATCGAACGAATTCAGCTTGCAGAACGCCTCGGCTACGACTCGATCTGGACCGCAGAGGCGTACGGCTCGGACGCCATCACCCCGCTCGCCTATCTTGCTGCTCTGACAACACGGCTCCGGCTGGGCACAGGCATCATGCAGCTTGCGGCGCGTACACCAGCCGCCTGCGCAATGCAGGCAGCGACGGTCGATGCCCTTTCGGGCGGCCGCATGATCGCCGGCCTCGGCGTTTCCGGACCGCAGATCGTCGAGGGCTGGTACGGCCAGCCGTGGGGCAAGCCGTACTACCGCATCCGCGACTACGTTACGATCATGCGCAAGATCTTCGAGCGCAAAGAGCCGGTTTCACACCAGGGTCGTGAGATCTCGCTGCCGTACACCGGTCCGGGCGCGATGGGAATCGGCAAGCCGCTGAAGTCGATCCTGCACATGAACCCGAAGCTGCCGATCTGGCTCGGCACCGGCACTGAGTCGAACGTGAAGCTGACTGCGGAGCTTGCCGACGGCTGGCTGCCGCTGGGGTTCGTGCCGGGAAGCATGAAGATCTACCGCCCGTGGCTTGAGGACGGCTTCAAGCGCGCGGGCAACGGCAAGTCGTTCAAGGATTTCGAGATCCAGGCGAGCACAACCGTCTTTATCACCGACGACGTGCGCGAGGCTTTTCGGCGGATGAAGCCAAACATCGCGCTGTACGTCGGAGGCATGGGCCACCGCGATAAGAACTTCCACAACGACATGATGGTCCGGCGCGGCTACGGTGACGCTGCCAAAGATATCCAGGAGCTATACCTCGCTGGCCGCAAGGGAGAGGCAATGGAAGCGGTACCAGACGAATACTGCGACGAGATGTCGCTGACCGGCACCGCGGCGCGGATCCGTGAGCGTTTCCGAGCGTGGGAAGACTCC
>JBBRGK010000529.1:0-2957 GCA_038240805.1 Dehalococcoidia bacterium
CAGCATGCGATGGCCAGGCAGAGTGGAGGTGCTGAAGCGCAGTCCGCTGGTGGTGGTGGACGGCGCACACAGTCCCGACTCCGCGAAAAGGCTCGTGCAGACCGTGCGTGAGGATCTGCCGCACAGATCGCTCTATCTGGTGGTTGGCATGTCGGGCGACAAGGATCTGGGCGAGTTTGCGCTGCCGTTTGCTCCCCTGAATCCGATCGTGCTGGCGACCGCGTCGCACCATCCGCGAGCCGCGCCCGCGCAGGCGGTAGGCCAGGCGTTCCAGGACCAGGGTTTGCTGGTGAGGCTCGCACCCGACGTGGCGATGGCGGTGGATACCGCGATTGCCGATGCGGGCGCCGGCGACCTGGTGCTGGTCACGGGCTCGCTCTTTGTCGTCGCCGAGGCACGCGGGGCGGTGCTGGGAATCATGCCTTCGTTGGCATGACGGCATGACCTCGTCCAGCGCGGGCCTCGCGTCCGGGAAACCTCACCCCTTCCCCTCTCCATTGCCTCACGGCAACGGAGAGGGCGATCATTGGGTGCGTTGCACGGGCAGCAGCGATGGCCGGACGACGAGTATACTGACGCGCGGGGCTGAGGGACAACTCGCAGACGCAGGGCGACCTCGACTCCGGCTGAATCAAGAAGGAGAACGGCGATGGCAGAGGAACTGCGTCCGGGTCTGACGGGCGAGACGGAGCTGGTAACGGGACCGGAGCACGGAGCGAGCCGGTTCGGCGCGAGTGTAGACGTATTTGCGACGGCGATCATGGTCGGACTGATGGAGAACGCGGCCATCAACGCCGTCGATCACCTGCTTCCCGAAGGCTCGGCAACCGTAGGCATCGGCATGACCTTCAAGCACGGCGCCGCCACGCCGCTCGGCGCAATGGTGCGGGCGCACGCCGAACTGACCGAAGTGGATGGCCGGCGGCTCGTTTTCCGCATCGAGGCGTTCGACCCGTGGGAGAGCATCGGCACCGCAGACCACGAGCGTTTCATCATTCAACGTGACCGTTTTCTCGGCCGCCTCCAGGAGAAGGCCGCGCGGCCGAAAGTTTAGTGGCCGCCGCCCTGCCTGGCCCTGAATGAAACGCCGTTAACAGATTGTGGAGCATCTCACCGGGCAGAGGGTCCAGGTCACCCAACCCGCGATTGCTATACTTGCCGCCACGACATGAACACACGGGGGAGCGCGAGGCTGCATGTCCACTAGCGGCATTACGAACGCTGAAACATCGCGCACGACCAGCTGCGTTGGAGATGCCGCGACTGACCCTGCCAACCGCTCGCTGACGGACGACGGCGCGGCGTGGCAATCCCTGGCACGGCCAGGCAACTCGCGAAAAAGCCCCGCAGCGGACGCCTCAATGCCGCCTGGGGCCAGACCGCCCGAGCCGCCTGCGGACCTCGTCGGCGTATTGGAGAGTCTGCTGTTCGTGGCGGAGGAGCCCGTTGAGCCGGCGTTCCTTGCGGGCACGCTCAACGTCGGTCTGGCCGCCGTGCAGTCAGCGCTGGAGACGCTTGCCGAGCGTCTTCGGGCCCGCGGCATTCGCGTGCAACACGGCCACGGGCGGGTGCAACTGATCTCGGCACCCGAGTTTGGGCCGTACGTCGAACGGTTCCTCGGCTCCGTTGCCGAGCAACGGCTGTCGAGCGCGGCACTGGAGACGCTGGCTATCGTTGCCTACCGCCAGCCAGTGACGCGCAGCGCGATCGAACAGATCCGCGGCGTCAACTCAGAGCGCGCCCTGACGACGCTTCGCGCCCGCGATCTCGTGCAGGAGGTTGATCGGGCCGAGACGGTGGGCCGTCCGGTGCTGTTCGGCACGACGATGCGGTTCCTGGAGTACTTCGGGCTCGAGCATCCCGGCGAGTTGCCACCACTCGGGAATGACGCAGCCGATCAGGCCGGGGATCGGGACAGCTCTGGCGAAGCAGATCCGGAGGAGCAAGCCGATGACTGAACCTGCAGCCGGAGCCACACCACTGCGAGTCATCGTCAGCGGCAGCGGCAAGATGGGCCGCGAGGTAATCGCGGGGATCACCGCCCAGCCGGACATGCACGTCGTCGGTGTACTGGAGAAGTTTGCCGAAAGCGATCGTTACCTGTTGCCTTCGGGGGAACAGGTGCCACAGAGCAGCGATCCCACCGCCCTGTTCGCGTCAACGCCTGCGGACGTACTGGTCGATTTCACCTTTCACGAATGGACATCGCTCGTTGCGCCGGCAGCGGTTCTGGCAGGCGTCCGGCCAGTGATCGGCACCAGCGGCCTGCCGCAGACGCTGCTCAATGAGTTGAAGCGCGAGTGTGCCGCTCGACAGCTTGGCGGTCTGGTGGCGGCTAATTTCGCTCTCGGTGCGGTGCTGCTGATGCACCTGTGCAACGTCGCCGCGCCGTTTTTCGACTACGCCGAAGTGATCGAGCTGCACCACGAACAGAAGGTCGATGCCCCCTCAGGCACCGCGATGGCGACCGTGCAGGGCATGCTGGCGGCACGCGGCCGTGCCTTCGAACATCCGGAAACCACTAAAGTCAGCCTGCCCGGCACACGCGGCGGGCTCGAAGGCGGCGTCACCGTGCACAGCGTCCGCCTGCAGGGGCTTGTCGCCCACGAGGAAGTGATCTTCGGCGCCCTCGGCCAGACGCTCACCCTGCGCCACGACACGACCAGCCGCGAGTCGTTCATTCCAGGCGTCGCCCTGGCCGTGCGGCAGGTGATGCAGCGCTACGAGTTCATCGAGGGACTCGATGTGTTGATGGGGCTGACCCGGAAACCGTAGACCGAAGCCGGAAGCTGCGACTCGCCTCGAACTGGCAGTTCAACGACCACGCAGCCTGATGCGAGCGAAGTTTGCCGCGCCTGCGGTATTATGATCAGGTTACGCGTTCGCCTCCCGTCGCTTTGATGCGAATCAGGATGCAGCGCACGCTTCACGCTTCTAAATCGATGCTCAGGACATGG
>JBBRGK010000530.1:0-2944 GCA_038240805.1 Dehalococcoidia bacterium
TGTTGCGGTCAACTCCAAAGACCAGGTGTACGTGCTCACGCGAAACACGGAGAACCCGGTGCTCGTTTTCGATCGCGAGGGGCGCTTCCTGACCACGTTCGGCAAAGGTGTCTTCTCGGATCGCTCACACGGCATCTCGATCGGGCCAGAGGACATGGTCTATTGCACCGACGATGGCACGCACACGGTGACGAAGTTCAGCCCCGAAGGGGAGCTATTGCTCACGATCGGTACGCCATACCGGCCGTCGCCCCGCTGGAGCGGCGAGCCGTTCTGCCGTCCGACGCAAGCGGCGGTGTCGCAGCACACCGGCGATATTTTCGTCAGCGACGGCTACGCCAACGCGCGCGTGCATAAGTACACGCCGGACGGTACGCATCTGCTGTCGTGGGGTGAGCCAGGCATCGACCCTGGCCAGTTCATGATCCCGCACAACATCGCTATCGGCGCGGACGATACCCTCTATGTCGCCGACCGGGAATCGCATCGGGTGCAGGTGTTCGACGCGGACGGCAACTTCATCGCGATGTGGAACAACATCCACCGGCCCTGCGGGTTGACCGTGGCGCCGGACGGCAACATCTATATCGGTGAGCTGAACGGGGTAGAGCTGACCAAAGACTGCCCCGGCTACGGGCACCGCATCAGCATCTACACCCCCGATGGCGAGTTGATCACCCGTTTCGGCGACGCCGAAGAGGGCGAGCAGCCCGGCCAATTCATCGCACCCCACGGCATCGGCGTCGATTCGCGCGGCGATATCTACGTCGGTGAGGTTTCCTATACGATCCGTGGCCGGCACATGGAGCCGCCACGGGAGTTGCGCAGCCTGTCCAAAGTTCGACGCCTGGACGCCTGACCAGCGTGCCTTCTACGGCTGGTGATGATCGATGAGGTCGGAGGAACACCTATGACGAACAACGACACCACGTTTTACGATCTCATCCGCAGCAAGCGTGACACACGGGCGTACGCCGAGCGGTCCGTCTCCGAAGTGACGCTGCGGCGCATCCTCCAGTCGGGCCGCATGGCAGGCAGTGCCAAGGCCACGCAGCCGTGCCGCTTCATCGTCCTGCGCGACCGGATGCACCGCGAGGAACTGGCGGCGTGCAGTGACTCGGCAAGCCAGGTGCCGAAGGCCGCAGTTGCGGTCGCGATCATCACCCTGCCCGGCGCCGGCCAATGGGACCCGCCGCGGGCGACAGCGTTTGACGCCGGCCGTGCTGCACAGAACATGATGCTCGCTGCCTGGGCGGAGGGGATTACCTCGTGTCCGGTGACGATGCATCGTAATCAGGACGCCGCCAGGGTGCTGGGACTGCCGCCGGAGCACACGGTGACATGGGTGATCGCCTTCGGCTATCCGGAGGCGGAGCGCCGCGACTCGCGCCCCCGCCTGCCGCTCGACGAGTACGTCCACGAAGAGCGCTGGGGAGAAAAACCCGCCACAACAGCTAAATGAGGAGCAGCAGGTGGATATCGGCATCGGTCTCGATAGCAGTCTCGGCCTGTCGTTCGCCGACATGCGGCGTCTGGCGCGGGAGGCGGTAGAGCTTGGCTACACCAGCGCCTGGACTCCCAGCGGCGGTGCCACCAGCGACGGCTTCCACATCTGCGCCCAGTGGGCCGCCGCGACAGCAGAGATGCCGGGCGGCAGCCTTCCGACCGGCATCGCGGTCGTGCCGGTGCCGACGTGGACTGTGCACACGCTGGCACGGCAGGCGGCGACCGTGAGCGAGATAAGCGGCGGCAATTTCATCCTCGGCATCGGCACTGGCGGCATCTACACCCCCGCCTTCCGGCATAGCATGGGCATCCCGGATTACCCGGCGGTGGGGATGATGCGCGAGTACCTGGTGACGCTGCGACGGCTGCTCGGCGCCGAAACCGTCACCCACGAAGGCAAGGCGATCACCCTGCGCGGAATGCAGCTGACGCCTCGTCCGGTCGGCGTGCCGCTGTATCTGGCCGCACTCGGACCGCAGATGCTGCGGCTGGCGGGTGAGCTGGCTGATGGCGTCTCACTCAACTGGTGTACACCCGAACAGCGCGCCTGGTGCCGAGACCGAATCGCCGAAGGTGCCAAACGCGCCGACCGCGACCCGGGTGCGGTGACGGTGATGGAGTACATCCGGCTCTGCGTTGATGAAGACGTGGACCGCGCCAGAAGCGGGCTCGCCCAGGCGGTACTCGGCTACGCGTTGTCGCGTCCGGGCGCCTCGAACCAGGCAGGCTATCGCGGCCACTTTGGCCGCATGGGCTTCGACGCTGTGCTGACCGATCTTGAGGCGCGACGCGACGGCGGGGCGAGCATGAAGGATCTGGTCAAGGTCTGCCCCGATGAGATGCTGCAGGCGGTCGGCTACTTCGGCAGGCCGGCAGGCGCTGCAGCAGCGTTCCGGCGGCTAGCGGAGGGCCTGGATGCGGCGATCGTGCGCATTGTGCCCGCGCGTCCAGGGATCGATGCCACCCGCGCCGTGATGGAAGCGTGCCGCCCCGATCGGGTTGCGAGTAGCTGAAGTACGAGCCAGGAGAACATTCATGCCGGGACAGATCCAGTCGCTTCGACAGGTGGCGCTTTTCACACGCGATCTCGACGAAAGCCTGCGGTTTTGGGTAGAGGCGTTCGGGTTGGAGGAGTGCTTTCGCGACGATCTCAGCCGCTATGGTCTTCGCAACGTGCTGCTGCCGATCGGCGATTCATTTCTTGAACTGTTGCAGGCCGACGATCCGAGCAGCGCCGGGGCGCGTTTTCTCCAGCGGCACGGCGAGGGACTGTACATGGCGATCTTCCAGGTGGCCGACGTGGCTGCCCTGGAACGCGATCTCGCCGAACAGCAGGTGCAGGTAGTCGAGCGGATCGACCGCCCGACGCACAAAGCGGTGCAGTTGCACCCGAAAATGATGGGCCGTGTGTTGACCTCGTTCGAGCACGGCGTGGCAC
>JBBRGK010000531.1:0-2942 GCA_038240805.1 Dehalococcoidia bacterium
AGTGCATGACCACCCCGTCGCCGAACCGATCCGCTGGACCATCAGCGTGGGCGAACTGATCCAGGCGAACGGCCGCGGCCGAGGCGTCAATCGCAGCGCCGCCGATCCGCTGCAGATAGATCTCATCACCGATGTCGTCCTGCCAGTTACGGTCGACGAGCTGCTCGACTGGCCGGACTTGGTGCCGACCCGCCGCGACATCATGGCCTCGCGCGGGGTCGTGCTCGACAACGCCGCCGACATGGCGCGCTGCTTTCCTGATCTGTGGGAGAGCGCAGACGCGGCGCGACAGGATCGGCGGAGGAGTGTGACAAATGGCTATTATAGGAGTCTCTATAATAGCGAAATGTCACACTCCTCGGCGCTGGTGATCTACCAGCCCGAGGGCGCCGGCCAGAAGCCGCGGCGTGCGACGTTCGACCTCACGCTGGTTCCAGATCCCGAACCATGGCTCGCCGAGCGGCTTGGCGCGCTGGCGCTTTGTCAGATCGAGACGCCATCGGACGCATGCACGGTTGCGACGGCTGAACGCGGTCTCCGGCAATCAGCCCCATCCCCCTCGGGGAATCCGGCAGCACGGCTCGCGGTCCTGTCGGAGCGGCTGACCGTGGCCATGCAGACGAGCCTCGCCAGACACGGCCCCCGCCTTGCAGCCCTGAGCGAGCGCTTGCGGCAAGCCGCGACAGCCCAAACCCCATCGCGCCGATGTGACGGTGCCACGAACGGACGACAACCATTGGAGGTGAGAGATGATGACAGAAACGAAAATGATAGTTTATAGCAACGGCGCGTTTTGCGAGCAGGCGGCACCCGATTGGTATCGCGAGGCTGAAAAGCTCAGCGCAGGCGGCCTCGATTGGTACACGGCGCTCTCACGGACACTCGGCACTGATTAGATTACAGCCAATATGCCGAGCCGCTTGGCGAAGTCGGCATCGAAATCTCCGTCTGGAGATCGGCCAGCCTTGGCGCCTATATCGAAACCGGCGACTGCCTTCAAAGGTGGGATGGGGTCTGGATTCCGTTGTCGAACGACTGGTGGCCTTTCCAGTCGCAGTACCTTCTGCCGCTTATTGCGAGCGCCAGCAATCTCGCCATCGCCGACAGGCTCAATCGCATCGGCAATGTGCTGATTGCTTACACGCGCCATGGTGAGGGTGACTCGATCGACGAGGACACCGGCCGTTCATTGACCGACATTCGCCGCGATCAGGAGCGGCAAAGGTTGTATCGGCGCATGCCATAAGAACTTGGGTCCTCTCTGATGTTTGTTTGTCAAGGGTTTTTGCAAAGCTCCGTCGTCGACCCGGCTGGATCGTAAGGTCAGATAGCACGCGCATGGTCGGAGGCAGAGCTGAAGACGACGGCTGAATCACACTCTGATACGCGGGTTGGTTACCGCAGGACCGTTAATTCGTCTCGGGCTGCCTCCTGTCTCCCTTCGGACATCGAATAGTTCGGTCACTTAGGACCCTCGAGGATTCCCTGGGAAGCTCTGCCTCCGGTGATGCGCGCGGGGCTGATCGGCGAAGTTTGGCGTTGCGTCTCCCTTGGTTGATGACGTGAGGCGGTCAGGCGACTTCAGCAGGTTGAACCTGCCGGGCGATGGCCCAGATGAAGGCGGCCATTTCCCGGGCGATGGCCGTGGTGACGACTGTTTTCGGCTTGCCTCGGGCGGCGAGGCGGCGATAGCGGCTGCAGAGACGCAGCTGCGCCTTCCAAGCGATCTCGCGGACGGCCTTCGGCAGGCTTGTAAGCCGCTCCTGGTGCTCCGGCCCGATCCGCGCCGCCATGCGGTAAGCCCAGGCTCCCTCGATAAGCATGCGCCGCGCACTCTTGTTGCCGGCCTTCGTTATGCCGCCGCGAAGTGTTCTCGCGCCGGACGAATGTTCGGATGGCACCAAGCCAAGGTAACTCATGAACTGACGCGGTTTGTCGAAGCGACGGAGGTCGCCCGTCTCCGCCGCGACAGTCACCGCCGAGATAAAGCTGACGCCTCGCATAGCCTGGATGGCGTTGACCACCGGTCGCAATGACCAGCGCGGTAGCATATCCGCGATCTGCTGCTCCAATCGGGCCAGCCGCAGCCCGGCATCGTCGACCAGGTCAATGGATTCCTGCAATACGATCCGATGCGCCGGTTGCGCGAATGTAAGCGTTGCTAGCCAACGGCGATGTTTCTTTGTCCAACTGCGACCGCCGGTAAAGATCAGGTTCTGACGGAGCAGGAATCCCTGCAACTGTTGGCGCGCCCTGCGCAGGCCCTCCATCGCGGCCGTACGTAGACGGATCAGGTCGCGCATCGCTTCGTGCCCTTCGTCTGGCACCCATACTGCTGTGAGTTCGTCTGCACGATGCAATCGAGCAAGCGTTACAGCATCACGACGATCGGTCTTCACTCGGTCGCCTGGACGAGTCGGCGTGAGAGAAGGCGCAACCACGATGCATTCATGCTCAAGCCTGGTGATCTGCCGGTGGATAGCATAGCCGCAGGGACCGGCTTCGTAGCAAAAGCGCAACTCGCCTTCGCGCTTAGCGAGCTTTGTAACGAGGCGAACGATAGCCTCGGGTGTGTTGACGATGGTCCCCATGAATCTCACTTCACTACCGCGGGGTCCCTCGGCAACTGCGACCGCGATCGTTTCTTTGTGCACATCCAAACCGATAAAAAGCGTATCCTGCTTCATGGCTCGTCTCCGTGTGTGAGGCTCGGCACCGCTAAACCGGTGCAACCCTCGGCATACACACCGCGGGACGAGCCGCCCAACTCAAAACGAACATTGGGTCCTCCCTGGCTCTAAAACGTATGCGGGGGGCAGAGGCCCGGGACTTCGCTACTGACAGCATGAAAATCTGGGTTTCCAGTTACCACCCCGGCGTCGTGCCGGCGGCACGAAAGGTCCGTAATAGCTGGCGTTTTTGCTGGTACGGGGTGGAAACCT
>JBBRGK010000532.1:0-2932 GCA_038240805.1 Dehalococcoidia bacterium
TACCATGCACCTCGCAGTCTCCCAGACAGCCGACGATACTCCCATCGACGCTGGATGCTGTTGCCAGATACCCGGTACACTGATGGCGTCAGCCCCGACAGGATGGGGCGCCACAGAAAGGGTTTTATGTTATCGACCCAGAGCTGGCAGGCTCGCCACGACGAGTTGAGCGCCAGCCTACGCCGGATCGGTGAGTTTCTTGGCAATCAGGCGACCCCGGAAGCAGAACGGCAACGAATCGGGGATGAGTTCATCCGCACCTGGCAGGAGTTCAGTCAGCATCTGAAACAGCATCCTGACCTGGTTCGCACCGCAGGGCCGCGCATATAGCGCGGCCTTTTCTTATGTCCCGTGCGATCCCATGTCTGCATCGCCCGTCCCGCGCAACGGGCGTATGATCGACCCTATGAATGAGACATTAAGCCTGCCGCTGCTGGCGGATATCGAAGCGGCAGCGTCCCGGCTGGTGCCATATGTGCGCCGCACGCCGGTCGTGCCGCTTCGCGCGACCTATGGCAGCGTTCCGGGGGAACTCTGGCTTAAGCTGGAGTGCCTGCAGCACACGGGCTCCTTCAAGCCACGCGGCGCGTTCAACAAGCTGCTGAGCGTCGATGAGTCGCGGCGAAGCGCCGGTGTCACGGCTGTCTCAGGCGGCAACCACGGCCTCGGTGTCGCCTTCGCAGCCCGGCGGCTTGGCCTGCCCGCGACGATCTTCCTGCCGGTCTACGCGTCTCCTGTGAAGCAGCAGCGCATCGCCGCTCTGGGCGCCACGGTCGTGCTCAACGAGACCATCGCCCTCGCATTCGAGCAGGCGGCCTCACACGTTGCCGCGACCGGTGCGGTGATGGTTCATCCTTACGCCGACCCGCTGGTCGTCTGCGGCCAGGGCACGGTGGGGTTGGAGTTCATCCGGGACGCACCAGTACTGGATACGCTCCTGGTCGCGATCGGCGGTGGCGGTCTGATGGCCGGCGTGGCGATCGCGGCGAAAGCACTCAACCCCGGCTTGCGCCTGATCGGCGTGGAGCCGGAAGGAGCCGCGACAATGACCGCTGCCAGGGCGGCGGGGCACCCGGTAACACTGCCCAGCATCGGCTCCGTGGCTGCCGACTCGCTGGGCGCCCCCGATGTGGCTCCGCTCAACTTCCTGGCGGGGCAGCGATTCCTCGACGATGTCGTTCTTGTGACCGACGAGGAGATCCTGGCAGCCCGATCATGGCTGTGGCTGGAGCAGAACATTGCCGCTGAAAACGGCGGTGTCACCGCACTGGCGGCATATCTCAGTGGAAAAACCGGGTGCAAGACCGCGGGTAGGACCGGGGCCAAAATCGACGACAAAACCGGGGCGAACGGCCGGACCGGCGTGATCGTCTGCGGTGCCAACATTGACCTCGGCTGGTAAACGCCGCCGAACTTATACACGCATTGGAGTGAATCAATCGTGGCGACGCCGTTTTATCGAGTCGTGCCGGGCAGTAAAGTTGACCTCGACCGGATCGATCCCGCCGACGTGAGCCCGTTCACCCGTAGAGAAGATGCCGAGGCAGCAATGGCGGCCGATCTGCTGCGGCTGCGCGATCTGCAGGAACAGTTTTACGTGGACGGCCGCTATGCGTTACTGCTCGTCCTTCAGGGCATGGACACATCGGGCAAGGACGGCATGCTCCGGCACCTTTCGGGCGGTCTCAACCTCGCCGGCTCAGAAGTGACCAGTTTCAAAGCGCCAAACAGCGACGAACTCGACCACGATTTCCTCTGGCGCGTTCATCGCAGGGTGCCCGCCCGTAGGCGCGTCGGTATTTTCAACCGCTCGCACTACGAGGACGTGCTGGTTGTGAGGGTCAACAATCTGGTGCCGCGCCCGGTGTGGCGCACCCGCTACACCCAGATCAACGAATTCGAAAATATCCTGGTGCAGAACGGCGTGATCATCCTCAAATGCTTTCTGCACATCAGCAAGGACGAGCAAAAGGAGCGGCTACTCGCCCGACTTGAAGACAAAGACAAGCTTTGGAAGCTTGAGCCGAGCGACCTCGCGGCGCGCAAGCAATGGGACTCATATCAGGAAGCCTACGAGGCGGCACTTGCGAAGTGCAGCACCAAAGAGGCGCCATGGTATGTGATTCCGGCCAATCGCAAGTGGTTCCGCAACTACGCCGTGACCAGGCTGATGGTCGAAACGCTCGAATCCCTGTCGCTCAAACTGCCGGTGCCGAAGATAGACCCTACAGAGTTCACCATCGTCTGAGGGAGGCTCCTCCCCATGACCAGCTCAGACGTGGCCGTACTGGCGGCCAACGATGCCTTTTACGCGGCATTCGCGGCTATGGACTATTCCGCCATGGAGCTTATCTGGGCACGCGATGCGAAACTCACTTGCATCCACCCGGGCTGGAACGTTCTCAGCGGCCGTGGGCCGGTCATGGAAAGCTGGGAGGCGATCCTCTCGAACCCGTCGCAGCCACGGATCATCAGCGGCGGCGCCGCCGTCCAGGTATTCGGTGATTGCGCCGTCGTCACCTGCCGCGAACTGGTGGCCGGCAGTCCGCTCGCGGTGACCAACGTTTTCGTCAAGGAGGCCGGCCGCTGGAGGCTGGCACATCACCACTCAGGGCCGGTGGCAAACGTGGGCTGAACCGGAAGGCGTGGTACCGACAGCGAAAGTGATTGCGTCAAGTCTCGGCCCGGCGTCGGGGGGTTGCCGTGCGGCGTTAGAGGCCGCCGAGTACCTCATGCAGGTTCGCCGCTGCCTGCTCGCGGCTCCGCCGGCGGCGGGCAATCGCCCCCATTTCTCCCAACAGCGCAGCCACCCGCGCCACTGCCTGGAACTCGGAATCCGGCTCAGCTCCCTCCCAATAGCCTGCCAGGAGCGCTTCTCTGTCAGGCCCGGCGCCCCAGGGTCGCAGGTCGAGCGCCGGGTGGCTGATGTAGG
>JBBRGK010000533.1:0-2924 GCA_038240805.1 Dehalococcoidia bacterium
CCGAGGTTTCCGAACAACTCACGACAGCTGAACTCGACGGGCTGTTCGATTACGCCTACTACGTCCGCTACGTCGACTCCGCCTTCGAACGTCTCGGCCTGCTCCCCGCAGGGGTGAAGTGAACGCTCAAGCACCTGGCACGCTCGGCCTCGCCGACCTCATCGCCAACAGCTTCACTCTGCTGGTTAAGAACGCTCGCGTTTTTCTGATTCTCGGTCTGCTCGGCGCAGCACTCACCGTGCTCGATAGAGCGTTGATTCAGACTCTTACCGACGCAATCGGCCTCAGAATCGTCACGTCGGACGGTGCCGCGCGCCTCTCTGGCGGGTCACCATTCGGCGTGCTCGGAGTTGGCGTTCTGCAGGTCATGACGGCCGCGCTGCAGTACTTTATCGGTAATGCGCTGGTCGTCCCGGCGGCGCTCGATGGCGTGCTCGGCAAAAAACCGGTGGTTAACTCGGCAGTCGTTGCATTTCGCTACGCGCTGCCTGCGCTCCTGCTCGCCTGGCTGGTGATCGGCCTCATGCTCACCGGAATGTTGATAAGCGTGGTCCTCATTCCGTTGGCCATTATCCTGACAGTACGCTGGTGTTTCATCATTCAGGTTATTGAACGTGAAGGACTGGCTGCCCGACAGGCTCGTTCACGCAGCGGCGAGATCGTCAAAGGGTACTGGTGGCGGGTATTCCTCATCCAGGCCATCATCGCGGTGCTTGGAACGATCCCGCTGCTTGTGCTGACGCCGGTGAGCAACATTTTCAGTAACCCTGTCGCCGACTACGGCTTGATGGCCATAGCGGCCTGGCTTTCGATTCCGTTCACGGCCATTGCGCGGACGCTCCTGTACGCGGATGTCAGACTGCGCAAAGGCGAACAGCTACGGTCCAATCCGATTGCTACAGCTTAGTCAGCTGCTGACTGCGAGGAGCGCATGAACGACGTTTTGATGCACGCGGAGATTCCGGGGCTGTCGCCGATGCACAGGGGCAAAGTTCGCGATACCTTCGACCTCGGCGAGCGGCTGCTAATGGTCGCCACTGACAGAGTATCGGCGTTTGATGTCGTCATGGCGAGCGGCGTACCGCGCAAAGGAGAGGTGCTCTCTGCACTTTCGGCGTTCTGGTTCGGCAAAATCGACTCCGTTGTGCCGACGCACTTCATCCGCATGGCGACGGGCGAACCAGACGACGGCCTGCCCTTCGCGCTGCCGGCCCAGCTAATCGGCCGCTCGATGATCATTCACAAAGCGCAACGGGTGAACGCGGAGTGTATCGTCCGCGGCTATCTGGCCGGCACCGGCTGGAGCGATTACCGCGACACGGGCAAGATCTGCGGCATTCGGATGATGCCCGGCCTGGAAGAGAGTCAGGAACTGCCTGAGCCGATCTTTACTCCATCAACAAAAGAAGAAACGGGCCATGATCGAAACATAACCTACGCCGAGTTCTCCGAACTTGTCGGCGCCGACGCAGCGAACGTGATCAAACTGCGCAGCCTCGCAACCTATCGCTATGCCGCCGAATATGCCCGGCAACGAGGTCTCATCATCGCCGACACCAAGTTCGAGTTCGGCTACCTGAACGGCGAGCTGATTCTGATCGACGAAGCTCTGACGCCCGACTCGAGCCGCTTCTGGCCGGCTAAAGGCTACCGGCCCGGCAAAGGGCAGCCGAGCTACGACAAGCAGGTGCTGCGCGACTGGCTTTCAGCGTCCGGCTGGAATAAAGAGCCGCCGCCGCCGCCGCTGCCGCCTGAGATCGTGCAGCAAACGAGTGAAATCTATCAGCAGGCTTACCGGCTCCTAACGGGGGATGTACCGGTGTAGGACCGGCTGCCGCGCTACATCCAGCGCCAGCGATCCGCAGCCGGCGAGAGGCAGTGCAAAAATGCAGTTCATGGCTCGCGTCTATGTAACCCTCAAACCCACAGTGAACGATCCGCAGGGCCTGACGATACGGGGCGGCCTCCACTCGCTCGGATACGCAGAGGTCGAAACCGTGCGGGCCGGTAAGTACATGGAGCTAAAGCTCGAAGCGAGTGATCAAGATAGCGCTGCCGCTCGCGTGGGCGAAATGTGCGCGAGACTGCTGGCAAACCCGGTCATTGAGCAGTACCGGTTCGATCTTGAGCCTGCCGCTTCACCCGCTGCAGCGTGATCACGGCATGATCGGAAACAGTCCCAGGGTCTCTCCCGCCGCGAGCAGCGCATCACGGACCTGATCGGTTTGATGCGGCAGTCCGACGCTGATCCGCAGACAGTTTTGCAGCAACGGACGATCGAAGTATCGGGTAAACACCCCCCGCTCCCTGAGCCGGTCGCGGATTTGACGCGCTTCGCCTTTCAGCACTGTGCTGAGAATAAAGTTCGAGTGTGACGGAATCGGCTGCAGATACGGAATCTCCAGCAACACCTCAAACAGGCGCGCTCGCTCGCTTATCAGGAGTGCTGCTCGCCGATCCAGCTCCACTGTATCCTCAAGCGCTGCCAACGCTGCGATCTCTGCGGCACAGTTGACGTTGTAGGGCTGTTTCACCCGAAACAACACCTCGGCAAGCACGGGTGGCATTACGGCATAACCAATGCGCAGACCGGCGAGGCCACCCCACTTGCTGAACGTCCGCATCACGATCAGGTTTTCGCGCTCCGGCACCAATTTCGCGAAGCTCTCTGCTCCGGAAAACTCAATGTAGGCTTCGTCAACGACCACAGGCAGCCCCAGCTCCAGCAGGCCGTCGAGTTCTTCCCGGCTCAGCAGGTTCCCCGTTGGGTTGTTGGGAGACGTGGCAAAAATCAGCCGGGTGCGAGCGTCGATTACATCGGCGACGGCGCCGACATCCACGGAGAAATCTGGACGGCGCCTGACCGCCACCGTGTCTCCGCCAGCGATCCCGGTCTCGAACGAGTACATGCCAAACGTGGGCAC
>JBBRGK010000534.1:0-2921 GCA_038240805.1 Dehalococcoidia bacterium
GACCGGCGCCCGCCTGATCCGACGGCTCAATGAGCGATCCTGGCTGCTGAGCGAGATCCTGCGGAGCGCCAGCGGCAGCGATGCGGGATTGGCCTCGGTGTGGTCGCAGTGGCAGCAGCATCACCTGGACGCCGTGCGGCGAGCAATCGCCGGTGTCGCCAGGAGCGATGCCCTGCGAGAGGGGCTCGCCATTGAAGAAGCCGCGGACGCCTGGTATGCCCTGGCCGGCCCGGATGTTTATCGAGCACTGGTGCGCGAGCGCGGCTGGTCACCTGAGCGCTACGAAGTGTGGCTCTTCCAGCTCGGCTGCCGTGAATTGCTTGGCTAGCTTGCAGCGTTCACCCGGTTCGCACCCGCTGCACTCGATGCCAGTTCGGCGAGGGCGAGGTCCGTCGCCTGGTCAAGCGACATGGCCTGACCCGCGGCCCACGCCTGCGCGAACGTATCCGGGTCCAACGCCGCCTGCATCGCGCTCAGGGTTGGCGTGAAGATCGCCCGGAACTGAGGGGCGAGGAGTGGGTTCTGCTCGACTGCTTGCCGCAGCTGATCACTTACGGCCAGCAGCTGCAGGGCGGGCTCGAATCGCTGCTGAAGCTTCAGCAGCCCGGCGATCCCCGTCAGGCAGAGGACCGTGAGCGCGGAGCTACCCAGCGCCCTGCGCCAGTGCGCCGCCGCTTCGTCCAGGTCGCCGGCCGTGGCGGCTAACTGCGCCAGCCCGGCACAACTGTTGGCAGCGATGACACGGTCTCCCATCGCCTCGGCCAGTGGCAACGCCTCGTGCCACAGCGCCCTGGCCTCCGCGTGCTGTCCCTCCACCTCCGCAAACTGGTGAGCGGTTTTCTCAAACACCGCCCGTTTGAACGCGATAACGCTCCACCAGGCGCCAGTGCTGGGGGGTGCGGCCGGGGACAAGTTCGACGAGGCCGCGCTTCTCCAAGGAGCGCAGAGTCAACTGGACATTAGGGACGTCCTTGTTGCCGATCGCGACTGCCACCGCAGCCGTCTTCAGCCCGTCGTTGTGCCGCAGCTCTGGGAGCGCCACAATCGCCTTTTGCCGCGGCCCGTTCACCAGGGATTCGGGCGGAGCCGCTGCCGCCAGGGGCGAGATACCCTGCTGCTGCGCCGCGTGTGTGAGGTCTGCCGCCAGTTGGTTCGCCGCCGCCCCCAGCGTCTGGAAGAACCGGGCATGGGCCAGCGTCGTGTTCATTTGTTCACCTCAATGTTCAAGATAGTTAAATCTTCGTCTATATAGTTAATCATTGTCAAGCATGCTGAACTAACATCAATCTCTCCGCTGCAACGCCGTTGTCTCCCAGAACTGGGACAACGCTCCTGTCCACAAGCGACAGTTTATTTTACCCGCCGCATCCCGACGCTGTTGCCGGGAACTCCACGCCTGGCGCTGGGTGATACAACTCGTAAAACAATCAATGTCTTAATATGCATCGGCTCCGACGAGTTATGATCTAATCGATGTATGCAAATAGCAGGCTCGTATGAACGTCTCGATTCTCGACGACTATTTCGACACCGTGCGCGGCCTGCCCTGCTTCGAGCGGCTGGCGGGCCACGAGGTCACGATCTGGAACGACCACGTCCAGGATGTTGACCAGCTTGCGGACCGGCTGCGCGTCTGCGAGGCGCTGGTGCTGATTCGTGAGCGCACGGAGATAGGGGCGCCGTTGCTTGAGCGGCTGCCCCGGCTGCGGCTGATCAGCCAGCGCAGCGTCTTTCCGCACATCGATGTCGATGCCTGCACGAGGCTGGGCGTACTCCTCTCATCGAGCCAGCATGCCGGCACGCCGTCGTACGCCACCGCCGAGCTGACCTGGGGGCTGGTGATCGCGGCGCTGCGCCAGATTCCGCAGCAGATGGCCTCACTGAAGGCAGGCGAATGGCAGACAGGTGTCGGCACAACGCTGCGCAGCAAGACGCTCGGCATCTACGGCTATGGCCGCATCGGCGAGGTCGTGGCGGAGTACGGCCGGGTGTTCGGCATGAAGGTGCTGGTCTGGGCACGCGAGGCATCGCGCGAGCAGGCGCGGGCTGCCGGTTGGGACGTGGCGGCAAGCAAAGAGGCGTTCTTCGAAAGCTGTGACGTGTTGTCGCTGCATATGCGCCTGGTCGCCGCCACCCGCGGCATCGTCACGGCAACCGACCTCGGGCGCATGAAGCCATCTGCCCTGCTGGTCAATACCAGCCGCGCGGGGCTGATCGAGCCCGATGCCCTCGTGGCGGCGTTGCGTGCGGGAAGGCCCGGCATGGCTGCGGTCGATGTCTACGAGCAGGAGCCATTACACGATACCGGCGATCCCCTGCTCGGCATGGACAACGTGATCTGCACGCCGCACATCGGCTACGTCACCCGAGAAGAGTACGAGCTGCAGTTCGCCGACATCTTCGACCAGATCAACGCCTACGCCGCCGGTTCGCCGCTCAACGTGGTAAACCCGGAGGTGATTTCGCAGGCGCGGGCGGGCTGACTTGTAGTCAGCAGTCGTGCAGTCGGATATTCCTCGGGGCGCACGACTGAGCAGTCGGTCAAACCACTGCAGCGCAGAAACCGGGCGACTATTCGTCTAACTGGGACGTGTAGTCCAGGTCGGCGGATGAGGGAAACGCGGTATCGGCGGTAGCGAGCGCAGAGGATACCGGACCGATGGTGTCAATGGTTCTTATCACCGGGCCAAAAAGCGTATGCATGCGTTCGGCCGCATCGCGTAGCCATACGTTGATCTCGGGCCAGGTCGCCTGATCGGCAGCTGTGGACCGCCGGGTCAATAGAATGTAATTCGCTTTCCGGCTTGTGGATTCGTCCCAGTCCAATTGGGTCGTCGGCTGCAAGGCGCTTCGAAGAGCTTCGAGTTGTGGGCCGTAACGCTCCCTAATCGCGTGGAGTGTGAGCAGACTGTTCGGCGCCG
>JBBRGK010000535.1:0-2902 GCA_038240805.1 Dehalococcoidia bacterium
ACGTCCACGTCGTAGGTCAGTTCCAGCAGGTGCGCGGCCATCTCGGCGGTGCAGGCCCGCCGCTGCATGCGGGCAAACGCCGAGAGCTGTTCCGCACCGGCGCCGGGCAGGAACATGTCGGCCAGCGCTTTAGAGCCAACACCCCAGGCCGAGCGCACCACATCGACGAAGGCACGCATGAAGTCTGGAGTCGTGGAGGTTGCCCCACGGGCATAGGTGGCATAGAGCACCAGATGCGACACCCGTCGAGGCGAGCGCACGGCGTAGGCGATGGCCGGAGGACCGGCCTGCGACATGCCCAGTAGAGCAAAGCGCTTCAACTTCAGGTGCTCGACCACCGCATCAAGCACTTCGAGCTCCGATTCGAGCGTGAACTCGGTGCGATCACGATCGGAGAGGCCGCAGCCATACTTGTCGTAGGTCACCACGGTGTGATGCTGCGCCAGTGTCTCACCGAACGCTCGATGCGCGGGATCGTCCCATCCGGTTTCGATGTCCGAGATCCAGCCCGGCGGGATCACAAGGGCGGGACCGGAGCCAACGACCGCGTAGGCGATCCGCGCACCGCGCGGTGTGATGCAGAAATGGATGGGCCGTTCCATCGCGTGCTCCCGTCGTGCTGTCCGCCAGTATACGACTTTGCACGAAAGCGCGGCTTATCGGGCGAGCGCGATGAGCAGGCACCAATCGCCTCAACCGCTACCGGCAGATGACTGCTGGACCACCATCGCTGACTCGACCGTTATGACAGGCGCAATCATGGTGACACCGAGCGCACGGCGTGGATTCCGGATACGCACCATGCATTGGGCCGGCCGCACGCCGTGCCCTGGGCCGTGCGCCCCTACTATGACTCCGGCTTGCCCGTTGTGTGGGAAACCGCCGTCGATATTGGCGCGTTGGTCCGCTACCGCTGCGCGAGCCCCCGCGGCGTTCCTGACACCTTCGCCTGAATAACGATGAATTCAAGGTCATCCGGCCCGAGGCTGTGAATCCGGTGATGAATCGCGGCAGGGAAGAAAATGAACTCGCCTGCTGAAGCGTGCTGTTGCCAGGGGCCGCACTCGATCTCGGCTTCCCCCTGCAAGATGTAGTACACCTTCTCGACGTCGGGGTGAATGTGGCGCTCGTTCACTTCGCCTGCGGGAATCCGATTACGCAGCACCGCAACCAGCGAACTTTCAAAAGTTGTCGTTGCCGCCGAGAAGATCTCCTTCGCGTGCACGGCGCCGTGCGCCACGCGTTCGGGAACATCGGCCGCGCTGCGAACAAGGAGCCGAGGAGAGCCGGCATTGTCGATGGGCTCAGGAACAGTCACGGCGTTGTCCTTCGTGCGAGTATCTGCTGGTCGTGCACCGGGGCCAGGGGGCGCGACACCACGATACTACAGGCCGGCGGGATGGCGGAGGCCGGCGCCGCGCTCCCGTTGGAGCGCAGTGGGCGGGCTTCGAGCGGAGTCGGTGATATGGTGAAGCTGGACCGGCGCGGAAACACTGCAGCTGGCGCCGTACGAACAGGCCTGAGCACGATACAACGGACCCGGAGCCCTGGCCAGGCTGGAGATCAGATGGAACGCATGCGCTTCGGCGTCTTTCTCGCCCCGCACCACCCCATCGGCGAGCATCCCACCCTCCAGATCCGGCGCGATCTCGACCTGGTCGCTCACCTCGACGCGCTCGGCTACGACGAGTTCTGGTGTGGTGAGCACCATTCGGGCGGCTGGGAGACGATCGCCTCGCCGGAGATGTTCCTTGCCGCAGCCGGCGAAAAGACCCATCGCATCATGCTCGGCACGGGTGTGATTTCGCTGCCGTACCACCACCCCTTCAACGTCGCGCAGCGCATCGTCCAGCTTGACCACATGACCCGTGGCCGCGCGATGCTCGGCGTCGGCCCCGGCGCCCTGCCGAGCGACGCCCACACCCTGGGCATTGCCCCAGCAGTGCAGCGCGAGCGCATGGACGAAGCACTCGGCATAATCATCCGCCTGCTGCGGGAGGATAAACCGTTTTCTTATAAGAGCGACTGGTTCGAGCTGCACGACGCGCAACTTCAGATCAAGCCGCTTCAGGCAGATCTGCCGATCGTTGCCGCATCCACGATCAGCCCGGCCGGGATGAAGGCCGCCGGCAAATACGGCGTCGGCGTGATCTCGATCGCGAGCCAGACGGAAGAAGGGCTGGCAGCGCTTCCCACCCAGTGGGGCTTCGGCCAGACATACGCTGCGGAACACGGACAGGTGCTCGACCGGTCGAAGTGGCGGATCAACGCCAACTTCCATATCGCCCCCACACGGGAGCAGGCGATCAACGAGGTCGCCGATGGCCTGCTGCGCTGGCACAACGAGTACAACGTAGACATCCTGGGCAGGGTGAACGCACAGAAGATGAGCGACGGCGTTGCAATGGCAACTCGCATGGCCGATAACGGCGCTATGATCGGCACGCCCGACGACGCCCTGGCCGCCATCGCTCGGTTGCAGAAAATTTCCGGCGGTTTCGGTACGCTGGTCGGCTTCGCGCACGATTGGGCGCCGCGCGAGGCCCAGCTTCGCAGCTTCGAGATGTTCGCCCGCTACGTCATCCCGAAAGCGCAGGGGCTGATCGCGCCGGTGCAGCGTTCCGCCGATTACGTCGCGGACCACAAGCACGAACTGATGGAGGCCGCTGGACAGGCGGTCCTCGGCGCAATTCGCGCCCACAACGCGACACATCCCCGAGCCTGAGCTGCGAACGAGCTGACGTGTCCTGACTGCCGGCCGCGTGAGCAGCAGCAAACGTGGACTAACGCAGCTCCTTCGCCATACAGACGCTGAGCGGGGAATCGAGATACTCGCCGAACGGTGGGATCAGCTCGAAGCCGTTGTGTTTGTACAGAGCGAGCGCCTCCTGCTGGCGGTCTC
>JBBRGK010000536.1:0-2895 GCA_038240805.1 Dehalococcoidia bacterium
CTGGCCCATATTGCCGAGCCCCGAGGTAGACGACGTATTCACGATCCTGCCAGAGCGCTGCTGACGGAAGATCACGCTGGCCGCCTTCGTGGTCGTGAAGTGACCTTTCAGGTGAACCGCGATCACCGCGTCCCACTCCTCTTCCGACATGTTGAACACCATCCGGTCGCGCAGGATGCCGGCGTTGTTAATGAGAATGTCGAGCCGGCCGAACGTATCCAGTGCCAGCTTCACCATGTTCTCGCCGCCCTGCATCGAGGCGACGTTGTCATGGCTCGCCGCCGCCCTGCCGCCGGCAGCCTTGATTTCAGCTACGACCTGGTCCGCGGGCCCGCCGTCGGTGCCGGTGCCGTCGGTGCCAACACCGGCATCGTTGACGACGACGGCCGCGCCCTCAGAGGCCAGCAGCATCGCTTCGCCCCGGCCGATGCCGCGCCCCGCGCCGGTGACGATCGCGACCTTGCCTTCGAGCCTGTTTGCCATGGCCTGCTCCTTCGTAATGCTTCTAACGTCATGCCTGCAATGCTTTGCGTTCTAACGAGTATGCCTGCCGGACATTCCACCCGAGAGAATCGGTTCACCGCAGGCTCCGCCAACATACGGAACAGCGGACGGGAGGGCAACCCCGCCGCCGTCGCGATACTCGTTGCGCTCAAACGTAAGCGGCATTGGCACGCGCTTCGGGCCTACGTGCCATGTTCTCTGTGCTGTTCAGTTATGACGTGTCACCCTACTATGAGTGTGAATGACCCGAACCGAATATGAATGACCTGAATCGAGCGCGTGACTCTTGCTCGTGCTGCATGCGGCCTGGCTACCGGCAGATAGAGATAGCAGGGGCGAAATCGCCATCTGGGGCGAAGCGGACGCGCCGCTGCGCAGGACCGGCGGGCGTAAGCACTCGGGTGGGGCAATCAGGCACCCGTTCTCGGCCGGAACTGCGGCGCTGCGCGAGGCCTTCGCTGGTTCCCCCTCTGATCTGCTCGCAGCCGCATCAGAAGTCGATCTGATCGCCTATCTGCCTGCAGCGGACGGGGTGCCGATCCCATCCCCGGACCTGCGGTCGCCCACGCAGGAAGCTGGACCGCCTGCGGTTGCAATTGCTCAGTTCGCGGTCCGAGCGCTGACCTTCTCCGCCGGTAACGCCGTTCGGCTCTGCTCATCGCTCACGGGGGGGCGGCTGTTGACTGACATTGTGCTCGGAGCGGACTTCGAGTGGTGGCAGCGCATCGGACAGTTCACACTCGCGCTGCTCGTCCGACAGCGGGTGATGCCCGTTCTGGAGCTGGCTGAGGGCCGATTCGTCTCGCGATGGCGTCCGTTGATTCGTGAGGGAGAAGACGCGCGACGGCTGGATGCGTTCACCTCTGCAATGCCGCCGGCTGCGCGGGCGCTCGTTCGACATGCGGAGGAACGGCCGCCAGGTCCAAAAGCGGCACTGCTCGGATTCCTCGATCTGGCTTCCGACGAACTGGTCAGGGATGCGGTCGCCGGCGCCGTGCAGGCGCCAGCCGCTCCGCTGCCCGCCGATGCCTTCCTGGCTTCACTCTGTGGCAGCCCGGTCGTCGCCGGCCGCCCTGTTGAGCTGGCCGCGTTTCGCCAACTTTTCCAGCGATGGGTCAGTCCTACCGGCTCGCTGCTCGGCGCCGATGCGCCGTTCCGTCTCTGCTTCCGCCTCGAGCCGCCGCTTGACCGTGTTGTGCGCGGCCGGCGCCGCCCCGGTTCGTGGCGGCTCAACTACCTGCTCCAGGCAACTGACGACCCCAGCCTGCTGGCTCCTGTGGTTGACGTCTGGCAGGTGCGGGGCAGTACGGACAGCTTTCTGGACCGGCGGTTCGAGCATCCGCAGGAACGCGTGCTCACGGGCCTCGGACACGCGGCAAGGCTGTTCCCGCCGGTCGAGCGCAGCTTGCGCAGCGCGACGCCCGACTCGTGCGAGCTCGACACAGACGACGCGTATCGCTTCGTGCGCGAAGCCGCTCCGCTCATGGTCGAGAGCGGTTTCGGCGTCTTACTGCCGGGGATGGAGAGCCGGTTCGGCATGCGGGTTCGACTCTCCTCCCGGTCAACTCCGTCCAGCTCAAGCGGCGGACCGCCATCCTTTAGCTGGGATTCCGTCGTCGACTTCGACTGGGAAATAGCCGTCGGCGGCGAAACGCTCTCGCGCACCGAGTTCGAGGCGCTCGTCAACCTCAAGGCGCCTCTGGTACAGGTGCGCGGTCAGTGGGCCGAGCTCCGTCCCGAACTTGTGGAAAGAGCGCTGGCGCTGTTGAAACAGTATCCCGTCGGCGGCGAGATTCCGATCGCCGAGGCGCTCCGCATCGCGCTTGCTCCCGAGGCAGGGGGCTCCCTGCCGATCGAATCCGTGACCACCGAAGGCGCCTTCAGTGAGCTGCTGGAGCGTCTCGGCGATGGTGCTGCACGCGAAGAGATTGCTGAGCTGGATGGATTCACCGGGCAGCTGCGGCCGTACCAGGAGGTCGGCGTCTCGTGGCTCGCGACGCTACGTCAGTTCGGCCTCGGCGCCTGCCTGGCTGACGACATGGGCCTGGGCAAGACGGTTCAGCTCATCGCGCTGATGTTGCACCGGCGGCAGCAGAGCCCGGTCGAGGCTGCGCCAGCGCTGCTGATCTGTCCCACCTCCGTCGCAGCAAACTGGCGGCGCGAGCTGCAGCGTTTCGCCCCCTCGCTCCGCGTGCTGGTACACCACGGTGCGGACCGCCACCGCGACGAGTTCGCCGCCGAAGCCATCAAACATGACGTGGTTATCAGTACCTATGCGCTTCTGCACCGTGACTCTGAACTGCTCGGCCGGGTCAGTTGGGACGAGCTCATCCTCGATGAAGCACAGAACATCAAAAACCCGGGGACGCGTGCCGCTCAGGCGGCTCGGTC
>JBBRGK010000537.1:0-2861 GCA_038240805.1 Dehalococcoidia bacterium
TTCGAGCAAGGCGCCGAGCTGGGCGGCGGTCACTCGCATCATGCCGTCATGCACCGACACATCGATCTCTGGGCTGCGGGTCGCCCGCGAGCTCGACGCCATCGTGCGCGGGCGGGGTCGACCTGAGACCATCGTCAGCGACAACGTCCTATGTCGGGAAGCAGCGACGGGTTTTAGCCAGCAGATATCTACGCGCCGACAACCATCGGCGCGGCATGCATTTTGAGCCAGATGGCTTCCACCGTCAACGGGATCGCTCCCTGCCATAGCAAACACAGGATCCAGCGGTGCCGAAGCAGTCGTGGTCCTCACCGTCCTTAAAATGAGATGCGCACCCAGGTGGAAGGCCCGAACATTATCTACAGGGTCACTTTCGCGCCCTCACGGCACTTGCAGAGAGGGGTCCTTCCACCTGGCATCCGCCCGTTCGAGGAACGGACGGTACTCTGTCCCCGTCTTGACGACGGCGTGTGCCACGCGCGCCATCTTGGCGGTGAGCGCCGTCATCGCCTTGCGGCGACGATCGGCATTATCCGCGGGTCCGGCGGTATACCGTCCGAGCTTGTCGCGGAAGCTGTTGTCGCGCTGACGCGCGGCGACTTGAGCTGCCATCCAGAATGTACGACGCAATCGCGCGTTGCCGTACTTTGACAGCTTTGTGCGGCCGCGGAACGTGCCAGACTGGCAGGTCGCGAGATCGAGGCCGCAGAACTTCAGGAACTGGCGGTGATGGTTGAAGCGGCGAAGATCGCCTGCTTCAGCCAAGATGGTGAGCGCGTTGATCGGACCGATGCCGGGGATCTTGCGCAGCAGCTGATAATCTACATGCTCGGCAAGCCGGGCATGGGCGAGCCGTTCGATCTCGTCACGCTGGTAGATGAGGCTGCGCGCTTGCGCGATGACCATGCGGAACATGATGATCGCGGCAGAATCTTCGGACACTGGCAACGCCGCCGAGCTGCGGGCTGTCTCGTACACGTCATTGATAAGCCGGGCCTTGGAGACCTTCCGCCCGATCAGTGGCCATGCCTCCGCTGAGAAGGCTTCCCGATCAAGCGCCGTGATGCTGGCCGGGGTCGGAAACCGCTCGATCAGCGCCAGGAACCAGTCCGACCGGCTGTTGCCCGCGAATCGGGCAATCTCGGGGAAATAGAGCGGCAGGTAATGGGTCAGAATCCGATGCCAAGTCTGGGTCTTCATCCTGGAAACAACCTCGTGGGTCTTCGACAGCTCCTGAAGATCGTTGATGCCGGCGGCGAGCGGATCGACATAGCGCTGGGTCGCGCCAATGCGGAGCATGTGCAGAATAACCTGCGCGTCCTTCGAATCGTTCTTATCCCAGCCGTTGTGCAACGCCTCGCGGGTTCGGGCCAAAGCAACCGACGAGATGAGGCGCAGCTCGAACCCCTCGGTGAGCAGGCGGTGCGCGAGGGTCCGGTGATAGTTGCCGGTCGCCTCGAACCCCACGACGATGGGGCGACCGATGGCAGCGAGCTGTTCGGCAAAACCGTCATAGTCCTCCTTGGTCGCCATGACAGTCATACGTCGGCGCCGGCCGCCTTCCGGTCGCTCGATGAGAACCTCCTGCCGGTTCTTGGACATATCGATCGCTACCAGCACAGCGCCGGCGGGTGTAGAACAGAGCTTGGTCATGGTCGGTCGGCCTCCAAAGTGTTGTCTCGACAACTTCACTTTAGACACCTGCTGGCCGGCCATGGCTTGCCCTGATGAAGCCTGCGGCCGCTACGCGGCCTTGTCTCCATCAGGGCCTCAGCGGCTCCCAAACCGGCACTTCCCAATGTGCTACGGCACGGAGCTGACCTCCAACGCCATCCTGAACTGGGCCGACGAGACCGGCGTCGGCTGGAACTACATCGCGCCCGGCAAGCCTCAGCAGAACGGCTTCAACGAGAGCTTCAACGGCCGCCTTCGCGACGAGCTGCTCAACGAGACGCTGTTCCGCTCGCTCCATCACGCGCGGGCGGTGCTGGAGGACTGGCGGCGCGACTACAACGAGCAGAGGCCGCACTCGAAACTGGGCTGGCTGACGCCGCGGGCCTTCGCTGACGCCATCTGCGGACACGCCGCCGGGGGTGCTGCGCAGCCTGGAGGCTCCGCACCCCCGGCTCTTGCCACATCCCCAAACCAGGGATCACATGAACGCCGGACTCTCGTTACGACCGGATGAGAAACGGGGGTCACGTCAAAGCGACCTACTACGCTACTTAGGTCCAACCTTGATAAGGAAGATTGGCCGCTGGCCATATCGCTTGGGGCACCGGGCCACTCGCGAGCGGGGCAACAGCGGGACCGCTGAGGAACGGAGTGCTTAACTTGATGCAAGCTTCGCGTTCGCGTGAGGTCCGCAGGTTCGTCACACCCTGCCAGATTTGGCGCGCGCGATAGGTCGTTGCGTGCTTGTGAAACTGATTTAAAGCTGCATGACGCTCAAGATCAGAACGTCCGTTTAGCACCAGAGTAACTGAGTTAACGAGCCCGGAGGGAAGTTGGGCGATTTGGAAATCGGGGTCGGTCACACGTAGATCGATGAGCGAGAAATAGGGCTTCAAGCGCTGCAATTCGGCTATTGCTCCGAATGAGGGTGCGCGCGGTACGTCGTAGATGGCAGCAGCGAACTTGCGATCCCGCGCCGCAGCAGCGCCAGCCAGCTCAGCCTGGTACAGCCGGCGGAGACTTGGCTTCACCAATGTCGAAAATTCTACCGGTACGAAGAGATACCCAGCTGAGGGCATACGGTCGTTTTCATGGAGTTTTCGCAGCACTGCCAGATCGCGGCTGCCGGAATCGTCCTGCGCGAGCGGTGCCGCGGCGGGCTGTGGACGCCAATTCATTACACTACC
>JBBRGK010000538.1:0-2857 GCA_038240805.1 Dehalococcoidia bacterium
TTGCCTCTCTTCTTGCAACGTTGTTGCTGTCATGCCGCGACAAATTCATTCACCCACTGCGAAGCATCCCTGCCAGGTGCTCCTCGACTGCCGGCCACTCGCGGTCGAGGATGCGGAACCAGTCGGTATCTCGGTTGCGGCCTTTAACAATGAAGTGGTACTGCTGCTGCCCTTCGTAGAGAAAGCCCATCCGCAGTGCAGCCCGACGCGAGCGCAGGTTCAACGCGTCGCACTTCCATTCCAGGCGCCGGTAGCCCAGCGAAAAGGCATGGCGCAGCATCAGCAGGGTGGCTTCCAGGTTGGCGCCTGTGGCCTGCGCCACGCGGCCATACCAGATGCCGCCAAGCTCAACTTTGAGGTCTGCCGGAGAGTTGTTCATATAGTTGGTAATACCGATCGGCCGCCCGCTGCCGGCATCGGTGACACAGAGGCAGCGCCCGTTCGGCGCCTCAGCCTGCCGGCGCAGGTAGTCGCCGAGACCGGCCGCAGTGGCAAACGGCCCGCCGGGCAGGTATCGCCAGATGAGCGCCTCGGCGTCGTAAGCCGCAGTAGACCGCTCGCCCAGCATCGCCGGAGTGCCGTCTGAGATCGCGTGCAACGGCTCGATGTCGCGTTCGAGATCGAGCGGGCGCAGCACAACGAGCCTGCCTGTGAGCGTCACGGGTGCAGGCTTGACCGGCAGCCTCTCCCGCCGCGCGAGCACCTGCCGATCAAGACTCTCACCGACGGCGCTGTTCTCAGTCATTTCGATCCTCCGCGCACATCCTACGGTATAGAATCAGCCATAACGGCCGGACTGCGGTGGCAAAGTGATCGATCGCAGATCTCGACGTGGGGTGTAGCTGCCCCCGAACGCATGGAGGCGGAACGATGCGGGTTGGTGTTCACTTCAACTACCAGAACTACGAGGACTGGGAGCGCTTCGAGGCCCACCAGCCCGGTCCGTCGAAGATCTCGGATCAGCAGCTCTATGAAGAGGAACTGCACCTGGGCGGCCTCGTTGAGCCGCTCGGCTTCGACTCCTACTGGGCGATCGATCACCACTTCTCGCCCTACATCATGACGGGCGGCGCGATCCAGAACCTGACCTATTTCGCCGGCAAAACCAGCCGCATCGACTTCGGCACGATGGTCGTCGTGCTGCCCTGGTACGACCCGGTCGTCGTCGCCGAGCAGGTGAGCGTGCTCGACAATCTGCTGCAGGGGCGCCGGCTCACGCTCGGCCTCGGCCGCGGCGCCGCCAAGCGTGAGTTTGATGGCTACCGGGTGCCGATGGACGAGTCCCGCGACCGTTTTGCCGAGTCGCTTGAGGTCGTGCGAAAAGCGTTATCACAGGAGTGGTTCTCGCACGAGGGCCGCTTTTACCAGATCCCTGAAACGACGATCCGCCCACGGCCGCGTAACCCGGAGGCGCTGGTGGGCAGAATGCGGGTTGCCTGGACCAGCTCCGAGACGTTGCCGATCGCGGCCAATGCGGGTCTGGGGATGCTGATGACCAACCAGAAGAGCTGGGAAGAGTACCGCGAGGACGTGCGCGGCTTCAACACGGTGCGCGCCGAAAAGGGCTGGGCGCCGATCCAGCCGAGCGTCGTGGTACACGCGGCCTGCTTCGACACCGAAGCGGAGGCATGGGAGACGATCCTGCGCCACACGATCGAGGCGCAGAGCAGCGTGCAACGGCATTACGGCTGGAAGGACGCGGAGCGCTTCCGCCAGACGAAGGGCTACGAACAGTACGCGAAATTCGGCGAGCTGCTGCAGCGCAAGACGGAGGAAGAGGTCGGTGAGCACAACGCCAGACCGCAGGCATGGGGTACGCCCGGCCAGGTGCTGGAGAAGCTGCAGCACATCCAGCAGATGACCAGCGCCGAGGAGTTGATCCTGAACTTCCGCTTTGGCAACATGCTCGCCGCCACGGCGGAACGCTCGATGCGCCTGTTCGCCGCCGAGGTGCTCCCCAGGCTGCACGAGCTCGACGCCCCGCTACACGCTGACATGGCCGGCACAGCCTCAGTGGTCTGACACCGGCCGGCATTCGATAGGAGCGAAGCAATAAGGAGACCCATCATGGCAACTTTTTCGATAAAACGGCTCAATCACGCGGTGCTCTACGTGCGCGACGCACAGCGGGCTTCCCGCTTTTATCAGGATGTGCTGGGCTTCGTCGTCGCGGCGCAGCCAAGCCCGCAGGCGGTATTCCTTTCCACCAGCGCAACAACGGAGAACAACCACGACCTCGGCCTGTTCGGCATCGGCGCCGATGCCCCAGCGCCCACCCAGGGCCGGCAGGTGGGCCTCTACCACCTCGCCTGGGAGGTCGATACCTTGCCGGAGCTTCAGCATGCACGGGAGGCGTTGGTGGCAGCGGACGCCCTGGTGGGGGTCAACGATCACGGCGCCAGCTTAAGCCTGTACGCCAAAGACCCCGACGGCAACGAGTTCGAGGTGTTCTGGGCAGTGCCGCGCGAGGAGTGGGCCACGCGCCGCGGCGGTCAGCTCGACATTGAAGGCGAACTGGCCCGGCGCGCTCTGGCGACGACACCGGCGGGCTGATGACTGCAGCAACTTCGGCAAGGGCATGGGCAATCACCCCGGGGTCGTCGTATTATAGGGTGACTATGGAACAGAAACACCCGACCTACCAGGACCGTATTGTGACCGACCCCGACATTCTCGTCGGCAAGCCGGCTATCCGAGGTACGCGTATTGCCGTCGAGCATGTCCTCGAACAGCTCGCCGATGACCCCGACACCCGGGAACTCTTTGCGGTCTACCCCGACCTCACATTAGAAGATGTGCGAGCCTGCCTCGCCTATGCTCAAGCACTCGCCGCCGGTGATCCGGTTCAGCCGACCCC
>JBBRGK010000539.1:0-2857 GCA_038240805.1 Dehalococcoidia bacterium
ATCGAGACCTGGCGGCGCAGCTCGTCGGCGATCCGGTAGTTCACCCGGTCACGGTACGACAGGTCCATGGCACGAACGTCGCAGTGGCAGAGGCACCTGGCGAGCGGGGCGGGACCATTGCCGATGCCGACATGTTGATGACGGATCAGCCGGGGATCACGCTCATGGTGCAGGCAGCCGACTGTCTGCCGGTGATTCTCATCGACCCGGCACTGCCCGCAATCGCAGTCGTACATGCTGGCTGGCGGGGAGTCGCCGCTTTTGCCGGGACGGAATCCATCGCCGCGATGCAGCGTCTATTTCAGACGGTGCCCGAGAATCTGCTCGTTGCGATCGGGCCGGGAATCGGTCGGTGCTGCTATGAGGTCAGCGAGGAGGTCGCCCTGGCGGTCTCGTCGACAGCCGGGCCAGGCGGAGATTCGCTAATCGACCGAACCCGAGGTGAGCGCCCCTTTATCGATATCGGCGCGGCGTTTGTGGCCCAGCTAATCTCCGCCGGCGTTCCACCAGCGCGGATCGCCTTCTCGGGACTTTGTACCGCCTGCAATCTCGATCTGTTCTACTCACATCGAGGCGAGGGTATCCCGACCGGCCGGTTCGCGGCGCTGGCCTCGATCAAAAGCCTCCGACGGGGGAGTACCGCCTATCAGGGTTGAAGCCCGATCTCCGCAGCAACAGGTTTGAGCGCATCGACCACAAATGCGACGTGCTCGTCGAGATCTACGCCTAGTTCCTCAACCCCTTTGTAGATATCCTCGCGAAGCACGGCGCGGGCAAACGACTTATCCTTCAGCTTCTTCCGCACGGTCTTCGGTTCAACCTCACTCAGGCTCTTGTTCGGTTTCACGAGCGTGCAGGCGATCACGAAACCGGTGAGCTCATCCACCGCGAAAATCATCTTGTCCATCATCGAGCGTCGCTCGTAGCCGGTGAAGTCGGCGTGACACTGGATCGCGTAGATCACCTCTTCCGGATAGCCGCGCTGCTCGAGGATTGGCTTGCCTGCCATCGGATGCTGATCGGGGAACATTTCGTAGTCAAAGTCATGCAGCAGACCAACGATTCCCCAGGTCTCTTCATCGCCGCCGTGCCGCCGCGCCGCTGCACGCATTACGGCTTCCACCGAAACTCCATGTCGCCGCAACTGATCGGTCTTCGTGTACTCGTGCAGAAGGGCGAGCGCATCATCCCGGTTCATTCGATGACCTCCAATGGTCCTGAGCGCCTCCGCGTTCCAGCCGCAAAAGCGTTGCGTAGCGGCACCTAAAACGGAATCGCCGTCACAAACTGCAAGCCGCGCGCCAGCGCCTCGCCCGCTAACACCGCGCCGGTGGCGACGTATAACAGGCCCGTCGCCGACATCATGCCTCGAATCAGGCTTGATCGCCATGCCATCAGTGCCAGTGCGATAGGAAAAAGCAGCCCGACTCCGATCCTGAGCCAGAACGCGGCGTTCTGGAACAGGGCCAGGCCGAGCGCGTCGCCGCCAGCGGGCACCTGCCGGACAGGAATGAACAGGTTAATCATCACCAGGATCGTTTGCGCAACGAGAATACAGAATAGGGCAAGCGTGGTTTCATTCAGCGGCTTTTCTGGAAGCCGCGGCGTCACCAGATACCAATGTCCCAGCACCATGCCCATCGTGACTGCGCCCAGGCTGAGCGCACCAGCGAGGAGACTAATCAGAACCCCTGCGTAGCTCCACGCCGGGATACGGATGACGGCTGCGCTCAGACTGATCGCCACGAGCGCGGCGAAGCTCGCCAGAGCACCCAACACGCGCCCTGCTGGCTCACGCTCGCGCCAGACGGCGAGCGTATACACCGCGAGCAGGAACAGTAACGTCCAGAGAGTTACCCGGGTGGTGTTCATGAAGCGTGCGTCGAGTGGGTAGCCGCCGACCTCGGTCGGCACTCGAATCGCGGCGGCGATCCAGGCAGCGAGGCCGCTGCTGGTGAGCCCGGTCGCGGCGCCCATCTTGACGAAGCCGTGCGTGACCAGCCCTCGCAGCTGCGAAATGAATGTGACCCAGAGGCATCCAGCGGTGAATTCCACGAGCAACAGGAAGACCATGTACGGAAGGGAATCGACGCTCAAGCCTGGCCCCAATGCGGTACCCGAGTTTGCACCAGATTGCACAGACAATATGGTATATTAAGTCTCCGGGCGCACGGAGGAGTGTAGCTCAGCTGGAAGAGCAGCGGTCTCCAAAACCGCCGGTCGGGGGTTCGAGTCCCTCCACTCCTGCCAGGGCGGAACATGCGTCGGGTCGCCTGCCGAGGTGGTGGAATAGGCAGACACGCCATCTTGAGGGGGTGGTGCGCGCAAGCGCGTAGGAGTTCAAATCTCCTCCTCGGCACCAGGTCCGTCGGCGGCGCCGCGCCGGCAGCACGGCGATGAGAGTATGCGGAAGTAGCTCAGCGGTAGAGCACCTCCTTGCCAAGGAGGGGGTCGCGAGTTCGAATCTCGTCTTCCGCTCCAGTCCCGGCGACGTGGCCAAGCGGTAAGGCAGAGGTTTGCAAAACCTCCATCACCGGTTCGAATCCGGTCGTCGCCTCCAGCATCCATTTCAGGGGTGTCCAGTGTGGACGCCCTTTTCTATTGGTCCCGGATGGTCAGCAGTGATAACTGACTTGCCCAGGTGGCGGAACGGCAGACGCAACGGACTTAAAATCCGTCGCCGCGAGGCGTGTGGGTTCGACTCCCACCCTGGGTACCGTATGGCAGCGCTCGCAGATCGTGACCTGCTGCAGCGACGGATCGCCGGCGGTGCGGTCGAAAACCGTCGCCTTCCGGTGGGTCGTGGTCGCCGTGGACCATATCGTTCTGGAGGTTTTGGCAGAAACGACAGGGGTCG
>JBBRGK010000540.1:0-2849 GCA_038240805.1 Dehalococcoidia bacterium
GCGCGCACCGAGCCCGAGCGACGGCTGATGGCGCGCCGCCTCCTGGACTGAAGCGGGTCGATAAGGGCACGGGATGACGCCGGTCGGAGGTGTTAGCCTTGGTCACTGGAGCGCTGCGAAAGGCTGAGAAGACCCCAAGATGACGGCACTGCGCATGATCGTGCTGGCGATGATCCTCATCGTTGGAAATATTGGCGGGCTTTCCGCACAGACATCTTCGGCGCAGACCTCTTCGACACAGGCGCCTTCGACCATGCCGCCCGGCATGACGCAGGCCCAGTTCGACGCCTTGGTCGATGCCATTAGCAAGTCGGTCGTCGAAAAGCTGAAGGGCGAAGGCACGACCGCGACGGCGCCGTCCGCGCCTGTGGTCTCGGGCACCGCCGTGGCCGGTCAGCTCGCCGCCTTCGTCGACAAGGCCGAACGCGTCTTCCAGGCCGCGCCGACCCTCGGCTCCAATCTCGGTGCCCTGCACGCTCTTCTCGACGAGAGCGGCCGCGGCGGGCGCGACCTTCCGCGATTCCTGCTGCTGCTGACGCTGGTGGCCGGCCTGTCCCTTGCCGCGGAGCCGATCCTGCGCGCCGCGCTCGGACGGTTCCGTCATCGGCTCGCCGCCGGCACGGCGCCCGAGCGCGGGCTCGGCTCGCTGGTCAATCTCGGTCTTCTGGTCCTGCTCGACGGCCTGGGCGTGCTGGCCGTCTGGATCGTCATGACCATCGCGATCGCGGTGCTGTTTGGCGGCAACAGCGGTCAGGATCGACTGGCAGCTGCGGTGCTGACCGGCCTTTTTCGCTGGCGCCTGTTCGTCCTGGGATTTCGCATCCTGCTGCAGCCCGACCTGCCGGCCGCGCGGCTGAGCCACGTCCCCGATCGCGATGCGCGGGTCATGTATCGGTGGCTGTCGGTCTTCGTGTTGGTAATGGTCGTCGCCGGCATCCTGACCAGCCTGATGGAGGCGGTCCATGCGTCGCCCGACTCGGCGTCGACGGCACGCGTGATCATGGCGCCGATCGCCGTCGCGTTCTTCCTGTGGTTCGTGGTCCAGTCCGAGAACGGCGTGCGCCACTGGTGCCGCGGCCTGGTCGGCGCGCCGCGCCTGTACCGCTGGATCGGTGATCACTGGATCGCCGTTGCCACGCCGTTTTTTCTCTTCATGGGCGTCGCCTTGATCTATGGCGCCGTCTCGGAACTGGCGGAGGTCGGCAGTGCGTTGCGCCTCACCATCGGCCTGATCGTCGGCCTGCTGATCTTCGAGACGCTGCTGGGCGTCGTTCTGCAGCGTGTCGATTCGGCGCTGCCCGGGCGGACGCCGGCCAGCGACTCGGCCAAGCTTCCCGATGTCCTGGCGCGCTGCCTGCGGGTCGCCGTGCTGATCGGCGTGGGCGTCGTGCTGGCCAATGCCTGGACGGTCAACGTGCTCGGCCTGGTCGATGCCAGCCAGTGGCACACGCTCAGCGCCGAGATGCGCACCGCCGGCGCCACCCTGTTCGCGGGCTTCGTCGTCTGGGAATTGCTGAAGTTCGTCACCGATCCCTCTGTCGTGCCGACAGCCGGCATGGTGGCCCATGGCCGGGGCGGCGGTGCGGCGGTTGCGCTGCAGTCCTCGCGCCTCTCGACCCTGGTGCCGCTGCTGCGCGTCACCCTGGGCATCGTGATCGCCCTGGTCGCCGTGCTGATCGTGCTGGCCGATCTCGGCGTCAACATCACGCCGCTGCTGGCCGGCGCCTCCATTCTCGGTCTCGCCGTGTCGTTCGGCAGCCAGGCCCTGGTGAAGGATATCGTGTCGGGCATCTTCTACCTGACCGATGATGCCTTCCGGGTGGGCGAATATATCGAATGCGGCCAGACTCGCGGCATCGTCGAAGGCTTCACCCTGCGCTCGATCCGGCTGCGCCATCCCAGCGGCCAGCTGCATACCATCCCGTTCGGCGATCTCGGCAAGATCGCCAACTTCAGCCGCGACTGGGCGATCGTGAAGTACGATTTCAGCTTTCCCCGCGACATCGACATCGACAAGGTGCGCGGCGTCGTCGACGGCATCGATGATGAGCTGAAGAACGATCCCGACTACGACCGCAAGATCCTCGAGCCGCTGAAGGCGCAGGGCGTCGTGTCGATCACCGACAATGCCCTGGTCATTCAGTTTCGTTTCGCCGCCGAGCCCGGCAATCCGGAACTCATCCAGCGCGACGTCATGCATCGCCTGATGCGCGCCTTCCAGGATCACGGCATCGAATTCAGCGGCGCGACGGCGGTGTCGTAGCATCGTTGTGGCACCGCTTCAGGGCGCAGCGGAGAGCGGCGCTTTCAGCCGGATCGCGATCAGCCAGGTCGCCGCCGCCAGGATGACGGCGGCGGCGCTCCACTCGAGGGCCGACAGGCGGGGCGGGGCGACCCAGCCGAGGTGCGCCGCCGTCGCTTCCAGCGCGATGGCGAAGAACGGCATCGCGGTCAGCGCGATCAGGTAGGTCTGCACGCCGGTGCGGTTGATCGTCCAGAAGCCCAGCCACGTGCCGGGCGCGCGAAACAGCAGGCCGGCCAGGACGGCATAGAGCCAGAGATCGAGGCGGCCGAAAGCATCACCGGCGCCGGCCCACGGCGAGGCGACGGCGCCGCCGAGGCCCAGCACCGACCATACGGTGATCAGCGCCAGCGAGGCGGCGACCAGGATCTCGCCGGTGAAGCGGCTGCGCGCGGCAAGGTCGGGCAGACGGTTGCGCGGGTGGTAGGCGATCATCCACGAGCCCGCGACGGCCATTGCCTCGGAGACGACCAGCCAGCCCAGGCCGCGCCATGCCGCCGGCGCCAGGGTGAGTGCGAAGGCCGCGATGCCGATGGCCAGCAGGGCG
>JBBRGK010000541.1:0-2841 GCA_038240805.1 Dehalococcoidia bacterium
GCATGGGCGTGAGCACTCTCGCGCTGACGATGAACCTCGATACGATCGCCTTGATGCCCTGCAATCCGTCGATCGGCGGTCCTGCAAAAGGGCATCTCGTACGTGAGATCGATGCCCTCGGCGGCGAAATGGCCAGATGCATCGATCGCACATTTATTCAGGTTCGGATGCTCAACACCGGCAAAGGCCCGGCTGTGCAGGCCCTGCGCGCCCAGGCGGACAAACAGCGTTATGGAGCGGAGATGCGTCGCACGCTGGAGTCGCAGCAAGGTCTTGTCATCGGCCGGGCGCTGGTCGAAGAGGTGCGGCCCGTAACCGAGGGTGAGGGACTGCCATCACATTTCGAGCTCATCGGCGCCTCCGGGGAACGGTTTCGGGGCCGCACGGTCATATTGACGACCGGCACGTCGCTCGCCGGGCGGATGCTGACCGGCGAGACGGCGGTAGCGGGGGGCAGGCGTGGCGAGGAAGCTGCGACGGCGCTATCGGGCTGCCTGAGGGCGCTCGGATTTAAGCTGGGCAGGCTGAAAACCGGAACGCCGCCCCGCGTTGATGCCCGATCGATCGACTACTCGCTGAGCGAGTTGCAGCCGGGCAGCGAATCCCCTTTGTACTTCAGCTTTTCACCACCAGCCGATCTGGCTCCGTTTCCGACACCGAATCCCGCATACCCCGGCGCCGTTCTCGACGGCTGGCGACCGCAGCTGCCCTGCTACCTTGTTCATACTTCGTCCGCTACCCACGAGGTCATCCGCGAAAACCTTCACCGGGCTCCGATGTTCAACGGCGCGATTACGGGCGTTGGCACCCGCTACTGTCCCTCGATCGAAGACAAAGTCGTACGGTTTGCCGACAAGGCATCCCATGGCCTCTTTCTGGAGCCCGAGGGCTGGCAAACCAATGAAGTGTACGTTCAAGGCGCCAACACTAGCCTGCCGGAGGATGTGCAACTCGACTTCCTGCGCACGATACCGGCGCTCGAGCACTGCGAAATGCTTCGGCCCGGCTATGCCGTCGAATACGACTACGTTGTTGCGGACCAGACCCGTGTCACGCTCGAATCGCGACCGGTGCCAAACCTGTACTTTGCTGGCCAGATAAATGGCACTTCCGGCTACGAAGAGGCAGCGGCGCAAGGGCTTATCGCCGGCATTAACGCCGCCCGTCGCGTACAGGGCCGGGATCCACTGATCCTTCGGCGCGACCAGGCTTACATAGGCGTGATGCTCGATGACCTTGTCTCGCAGGAACTGCGCGAGCCCTACCGTCTCTTCACCTCGCGTGCCGAGTATCGGCTTCTCCTCCGCCACGACAATGCGGATCTCCGGCTCTCTCCGATCGGACACGCGGTTGGTCTGCTCAGCGCCGGCCGGGCGGAGGCGGTCGAGCGGAAGCGTGCGAGCGTTGAGCGCGAGATTCGCCGGCTCGATCGCACCTATCTGTCGTCGTCGCCCGCAATGACCGCCCGCGCTGAAGCACTCGGACTCGGCGTGCTTCGTCAGGGTCTCACTGCCGGTGAACTGCTGAGCCGACCGGAGACCCGGTATACGTCGCTGGTTGACCTCGGGGCAGGTGATTCGTCGCTCACCGCCGACGCCATCGAACAGATCGAAGTCGAACTCAAGTATCGTGGCTATCTCGATCGGCAGCAGAAAGAGGTGCTGCGCATACGGCGGTACGATGGCCGCAGCCTGCCAGATTATCTCGATTATGGCTCCCTGCGCGGACTACGGAACGAGGCGAAAGAGAAGCTGGCGCGATTCCGGCCCGCTACGGTTGGCCAGGCCGGCAGGATGGCTGGCGTGACGCCCGCCGATGTCGCCGTGTTGCTCGTTCACCTGGAGCGTCTAACCGCTTCGGCCTGAGATTTCACGCCGGCCCGGTGATCGTCGGTATTCGTTACACTGAGGCAATGCAGCAGGACACGCTTGCTTCCTGGATATCGTGCCGTGAATGAAGCGCGTCGAGCGGCTCTGCCGCGCATCGGGCCTCGCATTGTGGCCTTCATCGCCCTGCTGACGCTGTTGCAGGTCGCTATCCTTTTCCCGATCCTGCCAAGCCGGCTGCACGCCCGCGAAGGCGACATCGCGTCTCAGTCCATCCGGGCGCCACGCGAGTTCTCCTATAACAGCGACGTGCTCCGGCGTCAGTTGCAGGACCAGGCGGTCCGCAGTGTACCTGAGTCGTTCTCCTACGACGTCAACGTCAAGAACGACCAGATCGCAAAACTGAGCGATCTGATCAACCGCATTGCTGGGGCGAGGAACGATACGAGTCTCTCCCGCGCCCAGCTCATCGATGCCCTGAACGGCAAAGGTGCGTTGCTCTCACCCGAACAGCGAAGCTCAATTGCTGGTTTTACGTCCGACGAGTGGCGACAGACCACCGGCGAAGCCACGCGCCTTCTTGGCAGTGTGCTCGAGGATGGCTTCGTTTCGACGGAACTGACCGCCCGACTCGCAAGCGTTCCCAACCGGGTTAGCGCTGGCATGCCAGCAGCGCAGGGGGATGTCGCCGCGGCGCTGGTACGAGGCTTCATTGTCCCGACAGAAAAGATTGACTCAGCGGCCACGCAACGGAATCAGGACCAGGCGTCGGCGTCTGTTCCACCGCAGCGTCAAACCTTCGCGCGAAATCAGGTGATCGTGCGCGACGGCGACGTGATCGATGCGTTCAAGCGGGAGGCGTTGCAGAACGCTGGACTGCTGACCGTGCGGCTCCGCTATAACGACCTCGGCGCCGTTGCCCTGCTTGGGTTGATCGCCAGTTGCGCCCTTGCTGCATTCCTGAGCACTTTTAGAGCCGACGTGCTCCGTTCTACGTCGCGCTTCATCCTGCTGG
>JBBRGK010000542.1:0-2835 GCA_038240805.1 Dehalococcoidia bacterium
CGTACGAGGCGGGTTCACCATGCGCATGCTCCGGATCTAAACCATCGTCAGTCTACGCCGGGCGGGCACAGGCGTCACGGGTTCTGTGTCCGAGGTTGCCCTCATCACCCCGGCCGGTGTTCGCCCTCATCACCCCAACCCTCTTCTCCCAATTCTGGGAGAAGAGGGCGCTCCGGCGGTGTGCTACCGCGTCTCTCAGACAGTTCGGTGGCGTGTCCTGCTAGTGTCCGCCGCTGCAACCAGGCTCGTGCAACGCACCCGGAGATCGTCCTTTCCCCCAGGATTGGGGGAAAGGACAAGAGGATTGAGGGCCGGCGCCAACTAGCGTGGCGTCTCAACCGAGACACGGGCCGGCAGCCGCATCGTAAACGTGCTGCCCTTGCCCGCCTCGCTGGTTACAGCAATGTCGCCGCCCATCAGCTGCGCGAACGAGCGGGAGAGCGACAGCCCCAGACCCGTGCCGCCGTATTTACTGCTCGTGCTCGCCTCCGCCTGGCTGAAGGCCTGGAAGAGCTTGCCCTGCTGCTCCTCGCTCATGCCGATGCCCGTGTCTGTGATGGCGAAGGTCAGCCAGTCGCCATCCGCTTCCCTGGTCCATTGCAGCGCGAGAGTCACCGTGCCAGCCTCGGTGAACTTGGCGGCGTTAGAGAGCAGGTTGAGCAGGCACTGCTTCACCTTGGTCAGGTCGGCGTGCATCGCGCCCGGCTCGTCCGCCACGTTCAGCACGAACTGGTTGCGCTTCTGCTCCACCAGTGGCCGTGCCACGGCCTCCACCTCGGTGAGCACCCCCTGCACCGAGAAGTCCTCAAGGTAGAGGTCCATCCGTCCGGCTTCGATCTTGCTCAAATCGAGGATGTTGTTAATGAGCGAAAGCAGGTGCTTGCCGGAGGAGTTTATCTTGCCGAGGTCTGAGACGAAAGATGTTGCGCCTTCTTCCTCAGCTTCCTCGGCCAGCATCTCGGAGTAGCCGATGATCGCGTTCAGCGGCGTGCGCAGTTCGTGCGACATGGTGGCGACGAAGGCGCTCTTATGCCGGTTCGCTTCTTCGAGCTGTCCGTTCAGCTCTTCCAGCTCGCGGCTCTTCTGCCGGATCTCCTCGAACAGGCGGGCATTCTCGATCGCGATCACCGCCTGATCTGCGAAACCTTCGGCGAGGGCGATCTCCCGCTCGCTGAAGGGTCGCACCTCGCTGCGTACGATCGCGAGCATGCCGATTGCCACTTCGCCACGGACCAATGGCACAAACGCCGCCGAACGTTGCTTGGTCGAGAGAATGCGCTCCAATAACTCCGGCACTGCGTCACGCTGCTTCAGGTAGGGCACCAGATCGGCCACGCTCTCCGTGCGGCACTCAAGAACTGCCGGTCCGCCCGGACTGTTCGGAGCCAGCGGTATGCGCGACCGCGCGCCTTCGCTGCCGGGAGAGGGCCAGCTGCTGGGTGCTGGACCCGCCACGAGTTCATCCCCTTCGCGCAGCCAGACCCGGGCGCCACTGGCATGGCAGAGCCGGAACGCCGCTTCGGTGATGGCACCGAGCGCCGCTTCCTGGTCGCCGGGGGAGCCGCTGATGATCCCGAGCACGTCCGCAGTCGCCGTCTGCTGGGCAAGTGACTCCTGTAGCTCATTGAACAGGCGGGCGTTCTCAATCGCGATCACGGCCTGGTCGGCGAAGGTCTCGAAGAGGGCGACCTCGGCGTCGGTGTAGGGCCGGGTACCGCGCCGGTTCGTGGATATCACGCCGATGGCAGTTCCTTCGCGCAACAGCGGCACGAGGACCGAGCTATGGTTTCCAATCTCCGCGACACGCTGCGGCAGGCTGGGAAATTCAGCCGGGTCGGCCGCCGCTGCATCGGGGATCACGATCGTCTGGCTCTCCAGGAACGCCCGGCCCGGTATTCGTCCTCGATCGATCGGCACCGACTCGCTGGCCGACGGCATGGCCGCGCCCCACTCGGTGGTGCCAAACCAGGCGACCGGCTCAAGTACCTCTCCCCGAGGGATAAAAATGGTGCAACGGTCCGCACCGGTGAGACGGGCGCCGCTCTGCACGATCGCCTCGAACACCGGCTGTGCGTCGGTCGGTGTGCTTGCGATGATCCGCAGCACCTCGGCGGTGGCGGTCTGTCGCTCCACTGCGCCGGCGAGCAGAGCTTCAGCCTGGCTGGCGCGTTGCTGCTGCGCCGCGAGCTCGTCACGCAGTCGCGCGATTTCTGCCGGAAGGTCCGCGTCCGCTGCCGTCATGGCACGCCTCCGTGTACGTACCGCAGTATAGCGGTTCGATCGGAGGAGCCGGCCGGGAAGTGGACACAGCCCTCGGCGTCACGCGGGCGTTTGTCGAGACCGGTGATCGCTCGATTGGCCGGATGCGTGGGCCGGACGGCGAGGTGCAGCACACCATTGACCTGTTCGTACGGGCCACTTTCGCCGAAGTCGTGGCCCTCCGCGAACGCCGCACGTGAACGGATTTTTAGCTGCGTAATGGCCACGTTGTCTCTCCCGGCACGCCTCTGCCGCAGCTTACGTGCATCCCGCAGGCATATCCGGCCCGTCGATGATGATACGCCACCGGGCCACATTGACAGGCTGCGTATGCTGGGACGTAGGCCGGGGAAAGGTTCGAGCGGGAGCACACTACATGGCCATCACCGCAATCCTGATCGCCAACCGCGGCGAGATCGCCATTCGAATCGCACGCGCCGCCGCCGACCTGGGACTGCGCTCGGTGGCCGTGTACTCCGTGGATGACGCGCGCAGCCTCCACGTGAAATACGCAGATGACGCCTATGCGCTTCACGGTGTTGGCGCCCCGGCGTACCTCGACGCGGATGCGCTCAT
>JBBRGK010000543.1:0-2833 GCA_038240805.1 Dehalococcoidia bacterium
ACAGCGCCGCCGAAGCGCTTTTGACAGAGGGAATCGCCCTCGCCCGCGAGATGGGTAACAAACACCTGACCGCGCATTTATTGCACAGCCTGGCCGTGGTTGCACACAATCTCGGCGAGCCGGCGCGATCTGCGGCGGCGATTGCCGAGAGTTTTCAGCTTTTCCGGGCGCTGGAGGAGCAAACGGGCATCGCCCTCTGCCTTGAAGCGCTTGCGGCGGCGGCCTGCACCCGGCATGAAGACGCCCGTGCAACACGCTTGCTCGCGGCGGCAGAAACGCTGCGGGGCGTGATTGGTGCGCCACTATCTCCCGTGGACCAGTCCGATCGCGACTCAGTCCTGGCTGAAGTGCGTCGCCGCTTACAGCCCGAAGAGTTTGCTGCGGCCTGGGCAGCAGGACAGGCGGTGCCCCTGGAAGCGACGCTGGCGTACGCAGCCGGTGACGCAGCCTGACGGCGTCGCGCGGGGTGGAGGGGCTGAGCATGGCGATGAGTGCACCCGCGCGGGACGAGCTGGCCGCAGTCGTTGAGACAGAGCTGCGGCGATGGTCGGTGCCCGGCATGGCGCTCGGCCTGCTGCAGGACGGCAAGGTCGAGCTTCTTGCTGTCGGCGTTGCCAGCCTGGAAACCGGCTTCCCGGTCCTTGCCGATACCGCCTTTCAGGCCGGATCGATCAGCAAGATTTTCACCACCACGCTGGTGATGCAGCTCGTGGATGAGGGCCTCGTTAGTCTCGACGCTCCGGTCGTCACCTACCTGCCAGACCTGCGGCTCGGCGATCCTGCGACGACCGCCGCACTGACGATGCGCCATCTGTTGACCCACACGTCCGGCTTCTTTGGCGACCGCTTCGATGACCACGGTGGCGGCGACGATGCCCTGGCGCGGGCGGTGGCCGAGTTCGGCAGCCTGCGTCAGTACACACCGCCCGGCGCCTACTGGGCCTACAACAACCTCGGCTTTCAGCTCGCTGGCCGCATCGCCGAACACCTCTTGCAGACGCCATTTGAAACGCTGGTGCGGCAGCGGATTCTGACGCCACTCGGCATGGAACGGAGCAGCTACTTCGCGCATGAGGCGATCACTTATCCGGTTGCCGTCGGGCACAACAGGCTAGCCGGCGGCGAGAACCAGGTCGCACACACATGGGCACGAGCACGCTGCCGCAACCCGCAGGGCGGCCTGGTCACGACCGCCGGCGATCTGCTGCGTTTCGCCGCGGCGCACATCGGCGGCGTCAGCAGGGGCGTGAATCGCATCCTCTCCACAGCCGCAATCGGGGCGATGCAGACGCCCCAGGTTGAAGCGATCCAGGCGCCACATTGGGGCCTCGGCTGGTGGGTAGACGCGGTTGGCGAGGAGCAGATCGTCGGGCATGGCGGTGTGACCAACGGCTTCCAGGCACAGCTAACCCTCGTGCCCGCCCGCGGCGTCGCCTTCGCTTTTCTTTCTAATGGCAACCAGGGCGGCGCCGCAATTCGCGCTATCGAAACATGGCTGTTTGAGCGCTGCCTCGGCCTGCAGCGGACCGAACCAACGCTGGTGACCCTGCCTGAGGCCATGCTCTCGCGCTGTTGCGGTCGATATGAGGGCGCCCTCGCTCGGGTTGAGGTCGCCCCCGATGGCGGCGGACTCCGCCTCTCGATCGAAGCGATCAACCCGTTCACGCGTACCAGCGCCTCGCCCATCGAGACGCACGGAATGCCGATCGGCGGACTCCGGTTCCGCCTCATCGACGGCGTGGATGCGGGCTCGTTGTTCGACTTCGTTTACGAGGCCGGCGCCGCCACGACGGACGTGCCACGCTATCTGCGCCTGAACAACCGGCTGCTCGACCGGCTGGGGTGAGCTACGGGGCGCCGACAGGACTGCTGCAGGCAAGCGCCCGATCGGCAAGCTCGCAGGCCAGCGTTGAAGCACCGCTCGTGTCGCGGAGGGCGAGATGCCAGCCACGGGGCGCCCGCTCCAGGGTCACGAAACCGAAGCCGTCATCGGTTGGGCCAGCCGTCACGGCCGCTCCGGCGATCTCAAGTCCCGTAAGCGGCGTCGTGATCGCCCGGTCGAGCGCGGTGCCTCCGTTGCCGACGATCAGCTGCGGCGGGCGGCCCGAGTCGAACCCCAGTGCCTCGAACAGATGCAGATGACCGGAGATCACGGCCTGCACAGACGGCGGCAGATCGTTACTGGAGCCGGCCTGCAGATTTTCGTCATCGCGGAATAACTGCTCCGTTCCATTCTCTTCGCCTGCATGACCGAACGCCCAGATCGGCGCGTGCGTCAGGAGGAAGGCATTTGGCCCGGCGAGGCCGCGCAGCAGCCCGAACTGGCGTTCATAGGTCGCGGCCACCTCGGGGTCCAGGTGGAAGTCGTCGGCCGCTTTCGACGAGTCCAGCATCAGCAGCTGCAGGTCGCCAGCCTGGATCGCGAACGGCTCGCGGTAGTCGACGCAGGCCGGCGGCATCGGACCGGGGTCGAGGAAGCGGAACCAGCCGTCCGCTTCACGGTCGCAGGACTCGTGGTTGCCGCGCATGAATACGAACGGCGCCACCGAGAGCAGTCTGGCCTGGGGTTGGAAGAAGTCGGTCATCCAGGTCGTCAGGTTGTCCCCGGAGGGCGAACCGGAGCAGCCCGAGAAATCCGCCGGACAGGGTGACTCGCGATAGAGGTAGTCCCCGACGTGGATGACCAGGTCGGGTCGCAGCGCGGCAGCGGACGCCGCCACTGCTGCAGCGGGCCACGCTACCGGGTCGTGGCAGGCCTGGAGCGCAGTTTTGCCTTCGTAGACACGGACACGGCAGCCCGTAGCGCCCACGAGGACGATTCGATCCGGCTTCG
>JBBRGK010000544.1:0-2831 GCA_038240805.1 Dehalococcoidia bacterium
CGGCGCTCGCCCTGTTCTTCGCGGCCCGGTTCTACACACGTGTCGGACCGCGACGGCTGATGGTGTTCGGCTTCGGGCTCGCTGGACTTGTGCTGGTTCTGTTCGTATTCGTCGATCGGACCACGGCCGCGCTGACGATCATGTTCCTGCTCGCGCTGCGCGGGCTGACGACGCCGTTCGGGTTCACCGCCTCGCAGACGATCGTCTACGGCCCGCTCGATAACGCCCAGCAGGGGCCTGCTTCCTCTATTTATAATACCGGCCGCCAGGTTGCCTCTTCGTTCGGCGTGGCGCTGCTGGCAACGATTCAGGTCAACCGCTATCATAGCCACCTGGCCGCTGCGGTGTCGGCGGCACCAGGCCGGGTGGCAACAGACACGATGATGAGCCACGCCCAGGTGCTGGGCTTTCACGATGCCTTCTTTGTCTCCGCCGTGCTCATGGCCGCCGCCGGGCTGCTCGGCTTCTGCATCAACGACAGCAAGGCGCGTACCGCGATGCGAAAGCATCTACCCGTCGGTCGAGCACCAGGCGCCGAGCCGGAGACGGTGCCCGGCCGCAGCGATTAACGCTCTGCACTCACGATTAGTAACTCACTTGACAAATGTAAGTGAATTGGGTACGTTTACCCGTGACCGTGAGTGCCGCCGACGCGGACACGGACGGTCAGGACAAACGCCGGGAGGCAACCTATGACCACAGCAGCAGCAACCACTACCTGGGCGATCGACCCCGTCCACTCCATCGCCGAGTTCTCCGTCAAGCACATGATGATCTCAACCGTGAAGGGCCGCTTCCGCACCGTCGCGGGCACGATTCAGCTTGATGAAGCGAATCCGGCCAACTCTTCGGTCACCGCCGAGATCGACGTGGCCAGCATCGAGACGGGCGAAGCTCAGCGCGACGGGCATCTGCGCTCCGACGATTTCTTCAACGCCGAGCAGTACCCGCAGCTCACCTTCCGCAGCACCCGAATCGAGAAGAAGTCCGATGAAGAGTGGAAGATCGCCGGCCAGCTAACGATCCGCGACGTGACCCAGGACGTGACGCTCGACACCGAGTACTCCGGCCAGATCACCGATCCCTACGGCAAGCAGCGGGCCGGCTTCACCGCCGAGACGACGCTCAGCCGCAAGGAGTTCGGCCTCAAGTGGAACGCGTTGCTCGAGACGGGCGGCGCCGTCGTCAGCGACCGCGTCAAGGTGACGCTGCACCTCGAGGCCATCCGCCAGGACTAACCTGGCCACGCCCATGCCCGAGAGATCCACAACAGGGAAATCCATCAAGACCACAGAACTAACGTCGCCAACCAGCATGCCAGCGCTCTAGCTCGGGCACGTCGCACCACCTCTGGTGGACGATCGGATCTGGCCGGGGCAACCGGCGGCATGGTCAGCAAAATTGCCCCGGCCGACGGCCATTCTCGTCATCAGCGCCCACCGGGAATCGGCTTCGCTGCTTGTCACGCTCGGCGCTGCGCTGTACATTGTATGTACAAGCGTACACCTCGAAACTGTCTGAACTGAGGCCAGGCATGACCGACATTGCCAGTACGGCGGGGGCACTGGCCGCACGCCCGGCGCGCACGGAGCGTCTCACGATGCGTGTTGATCCCGGCGAAAAGGCTGTCCTTGAGCAGGCTGCTCGGATTGAGAAGCAGTCTCTGACTGACTTTGTCCTGTCGAGCGCACGCAGAGAAGCAGAACGCCTCGTCGGCACGCAGCAATCCCTTCAGCTTTCTGAGCAGGACACGCTCGCCTTTATCGCCGCATTGTTTGACCCGCCTCGGTTCTCTCCTCGCCTCGAGCAGGCGCTGGAGCGCCATGCCAGGCAATATGGTGACCGCTGAGACGCCTGCGTTCGAGTTGCTTACCCGGCAACATAATCGCCGGGGGTTTTCATGCAACGAGGATTCCCTCACCACCTACATTCGCCAGCATGCCTTGCGCGATGCAGATCGGCGCATCTCCGCCTGCTATGTTCTGCGTGATCGCAGCAGTGCGACGGCCGACATCATTGGCTACTACACATTAAGCGCCCAGAGTCTGCAGCTCGCCAGCCTGAGCCCGGATGAAGTGCGGCGACTGCCCCGTTATCCCTTTGTTCCGGTGGCGCTCCTGGGTCGCATGGCCGTGGATGCACGCTGGCAGGGAAAGGGGTATGGCGCCGATCTGCTTGCCGATGCGGTGCAGCGTTCACGGAACAGCGAGATCGCTGTCTATGCGCTCGTTGTTGACGCCATCAACGACACCGCTGCGGCCTTCTATGAGCACTTCGGGTTTCACCGGATACATCAGTGGTCTCCAGCGCCTGAGGACAGCCGCAGACTGTATCTCCCCTTGCGTTCAATCGCGTAGGTGGCCCGCTCGCATTCAAAGGCGGGATGCGCATCCACATCGCCTCGCAAGATCCGGCAGGGTTAGCGAGTTGCCGCCCTCCGCGCCGTGATCTGCCGGTAGAGGTTGCTGACGTTCCATGCATCAACGCGGGCGCTGATCGGGAAGAGCCGCTGGCCGATCGGGTAGGGGTCAACCTGCGGCGCTGGCTGCTGCAGCGCTTCTTCCTCGGTTAGCCCACGCTGCACGAACTGCTCGACTGCTTCTATCCAGCGCTCGATGACCGCCGCCTGCTCCGCCAGGTAACCGTTGTCGCACGGCTCGCCGTGGCCGGGCACGATGACCTTCGCATCCAACTCACCGATCTGCTTGAGCGCATCGAGCCATTGCCATGGATCGGCTTCCTGGATAAACGTCTTTACCCGGTGAAAGACGTTGTCGCCGGTGAACACGACTCCCTCGTCGGGCAGGAATACCGACGTCTGAGGGGCGGTG
>JBBRGK010000545.1:0-2815 GCA_038240805.1 Dehalococcoidia bacterium
ATCGAAAGCGGCGTCGTGAACGGGCGAAAGAAAACGCTCCACCGCTGGAAGCACGTCTTCGCCAACGCCATGGGCACCCGGCGAATGTATGACTTCATCAACGACAACCCCAGTATCGAGAGCTATCCGGTCTCACACACCAACGACCCGGCAGTTATCGCCCAGCACGATACCTTCATTTCCGTGAATTCGATCCTTGAGGTCGATCTCACCGGCCAGTGCAACGCCGAGTTTCTGCACGGTCACGAATACAGCGGCACCGGCGGCCAGCTGGACTTCGTCCGTGGCGCCTTCGCCTCTCGCGGCGGCAAGTCATTCCTCGCCTTTTACTCGACGACCGCAGGAGGGAAAGTATCAAAAGTCGTGCCGCGCCTGGAGAGCGGGGCGGTGATCACCACCCCGAGGACCGACACCGAGTACCTTGCGACTGAATACGGCGTGGTCAATTTGAAAGGCAAGTCCGCTGGCGAGCGCGCTCTGGCGATCATCAGCATCGCCCACCCCTCGTTCCGTGAGCACCTGAAGCGCGAGGCGAAGCGAATGCGCTTGATTTAGCGCACGAATGAACGGCTTTCTGAAACGCAACTGCCTGCGGGCCGCCGACTCAGATGCCGATGCCAGGCACATCCAGCATCGCCCGGATGTGTGCGATTTCGCCGATGTGGGCGAAGCCGTGCGGGAAACCTTGCTGGCCCAGCGCCTGGAGCTTGGTCATCGTTCCCAGCGGCTTCAGCGTTATCTCAGTGTCGTAATCGGCCGGGTCCCATGTGTCGAGAAATGCGTCGGTCCGTGCGCGGACCTGGCGCGTGTACTCCATGAACCCGGCGAGGTCGCGAATCCGCAATGCCTGGGCGTCCTCCACTGTCATGCCCGTTCCCTGCACGACGCGGGGCAACCCGAGTTTTTCGGACCACTCGCCTTCCATCCAGACAGTGGGCCGGCGCTCCTGGATGATCCAATTGATGATGTTGTCCTCGGTCCGCATATAGTGCCAGGCGATAAAGGCGATCGAGTTACCCTTCCCTTTGGGGACGTTGTGCCACTGATCTTCGGTCAGGTCTCGATAGGCGCGTTGCAGATAGCCATCCAGGTATCGCTCGACGATGTGCCAGAATTTGAGCAGTTCCACGATCTCCTCCTGGTGATGATCGGACGGGCGGGCGCGCCTCGGCGTCGCTCCGAGCCATCGTAATCGCTCAGGCATTTTCGTGGACGGCCCCGGCGGACTTGCGGAGGCTGGCCAGTGGAAAGGTGAAGAGTGCCGTTACAGGCTGACGCTCTCCCGTGAACCCGCTGCGCAGGCGATTTGAGATACTGTCGCGAGTTTGCGGGGGCTGTGGCTCGATCTCCGGTCGTTACGCTGCGCGGCGGCTGGAATAGCTGCATCGCGCCGGACAAACGACAGCACGTTTGCTGGGACTGCTGAGTTTGCGCGTGCCGTGACGGCTCGCCGCACTGTCTGGTGCGATTGTCGTGTTTCGGGGATGGCTGTCTCTGGCGCAGCAAGGATCGCCCGCAGCCGCTCAAGCGCCCGTGTGTGTAGCTGCGACACGCGGCTGGCGCCGACGCCCAGGATGGGAGCGATCTCCTGGAGTTGCAGTCCGCGACAATACACGAGGTCGAGCAGCACCTGGTCGCGCTCACTGAGCTGCGTCACCGCTCGCCGGAGCTGCGTCACCTCGTCCCGGCGCTCGATCGTGCCGGCGACATCGTCATCCGGATGGGTCGAGGCGATTTCGCTCGCTGGCTGGTCGTCGAAATCCTCGCGCATCCCCTCGAACGAGATCCGCGTCCCTACCCAGTTGGTGATCCGGTGCAGAAAGCAGATCGCCTCTGTGCCGATTGCTGCATCCAATTCTACCCTGGTCGCCGGCCGACCGAGAGTTTCTTCAAGCGTGGCCACGGACTGCCTGATCAGTTTCGCCCGGTTCTGCGCCGGCCACGGAACTGCCCGCTGCACCCGGACCGCATCAAGCATCGCCCCGCGAATGCGCGGCATCGCGAACGTTGTGAAGGCGCAACCGCGCGTCAGATCGAAGTTATCCACGCTCTGGATCAGGCCGACCATGCCGACCTCGACCAGATCCTCATGCTCCATCCCATAAAGCGGCATCGCGGGAAGCCGGCTGACGGCATGGTACACAAGTCCCATATAGCGGGTGATCTGCTGCTCGCGTTCACGCCGAGCCCGGGAATCCGAGGGTACATTTGTAGGTTTAAGGGGCCAGGTAAGTGTCGGTGAAGAGGGGTGCAACGCGTTCAATGTAATGCGCCTCCGTGTGCCGGTGCCATCTCCCCCGCCATATCGAATATGGCGTAACTCGGAGCCCATCCGAATTCATACATACAGGGATATAGTTAGTACATCACACTTGTGAAGATATTGCAAGAGTAAGGATGTTCTGTTACATCAGCAATTTGTACTTCGAGCAAAATCGGCCGCTATGGAGTACCCTGCCCGCATGCTGCGGTCCCCATTTTCGAGACGGTTACGCAGACGAGTTCGGCATCTGGCGAGGCGTTACACCGGCGCGCTCATCGCAGTGCTGATCGCGATTCCAACCGCAGCCGTCCTCGGTTTCGCGATCGCCTACTGGAGCCAGTAGCGCCCGGATCATCACTGCGGGCCGCACCGTGCAACGCACCACGAATCGCCACGCTGGCCGCGAAGGATGAAGTCGCGACGACATGAGAGCCGCCGTCAATCCTGGCCATCCGTATCGGGCACCCAATGATCGCCCTCTCTACCGGCCGCAGCCGGTGGAGAGGGGAAGTGGTGAGGCCGGCAGACGCTTAAATAGCAGCCAGAGGTTCG
>JBBRGK010000546.1:0-2811 GCA_038240805.1 Dehalococcoidia bacterium
ATAAGCCAATGGCAATCGCCGGCAATACTGCCGGTTGTTGCCGGCAGCGGTCAATCGGAAACCCATACTCCGGGTGATGGCGCTGCTTAAGCGACGTCAGGATTAGGTACACTCCGAGTATTATCCCGACCAAAGGAGAGAACCATGCGAACGATTAGGACGGCGATTCTCGGGCAGGGCAGAAGCGGCCGCGACATCCACGGTGCGCACCTATCGAAGGACTCGGAGAGGTATAAGATCGTCGCCGTCGTGGACCCTCTGCCCGAACGGCGCGAGCGCGCCGAGCGAGAGTACGGGTGCGCGACCTATCCGGACTATACAGCGCTCCTGGGTCGGGACGATATCGATCTCATCGTGAACGCCGCGCCGAGCAAGTTTCACGTTCCAATCACGCTCGCCCTGCTGGAAGCGGGCTTCAACGTGCTCTGCGAGAAGCCCTTTGCCTCCCGCGCCCCCGACGTGGACCGCATGATCGCCGCGGCGAACCGATCCGGGAGGACCGTCGCCATCTACCAGCAATCGCGATTCGCGCCCTATTTCCAGCAGATCCGCGACGTAATCGCCTCCGGTAAGCTCGGCGAGATCGTGCAGGTCAACATCGCGTTCAACGGCTTCTCGCGGCGCTACGATTGGCAGACGCTGACCTCGGAGATGGGAGGCAATCTGCTCAACACCGGGCCGCATCCTCTGGACCAGGCTCTGCAGCTGTTCGGCACGGACATCGAACCGAAGGTGACCTGCTTCATGAGGAACACGATCAGCTATGGCGATGCGGACGATCACACGCTGCTGATCCTGACTGGCGATGGGCGTCCCATGATCCATCTTGAGATCTCGTCGTGCTGCAAATACCCGTGCTTCACCTACAACATATACGCGACGCGAGGCGGGCTGAAGGGAGATACCTCCCGGCTTGAGTGGCAGTACTACGATTCCGAGGTAGCGCCCGAGCTATGCCTGACCACCGTTCCACTGGTTAAGCCGGATGGCACGCCCGCCTACTGCAGCGACAGGCTGATCTGGACCAAGGAGGAGTGGAGCGCGCCGGCGGGCGATGGACTGTTCGAAACCATGGCGCAATCCTACTACACGATGCTGCACCGCCACCTGAGTGAAGGCACACCACTTGAGATCACGCCTCAGCAAGTACGGCAGCAGATCGCAGTCATCGAGGAGTGCCAGAGGCAGAACCCGCATATCTACGCGAAATAGCTTGATGTACTTCGGACCTGATGAGGCGCCCCTCAGGGGTCCTCAGCTCGGCCACCAACTCAGCGGAAATGAGAGCGTGCTCATACCACGAACTGCGCTTTCGGCCGCCGCAAGTCAACGCTTGCGGCGGCGCTCGGCTCTCATTCGCTTCCGGTCCGAACGACTCTCCGGGAACAGGTGCAGCAGCTCCTCAAACTCCTTTTCCGACAGGTGGTACGAGAAGATCGACTTCATCAGCTCGACATCCTCACGTTTGAACCACCGCGGCATATCGGCACGCGCCGTTTTGCAGGTGGGGATATCTTCGTAGAAGCAAAGCGCGACACAGGTAGGGAGGTGCGTGCTGAGATCATCGCCATCTCCGCTCTGCAGGCACCAGTCGGCGAACGCATAGACTCGCCTGATCATGTCGTCGTTCTGTGGCGGCCGATATGCTTGTTCGAAGGCGCCATGCACATCCAGCCAGAACGCCCACGGGTTTTCGGCCTCCCTCAGTAGTGCCTCCAACTCAGGCAATAGCTCACGGGCGGTGTTGCGCCAATCAGTCATAGTTATCTCACAAGTGATGCTCTCGTGTCCATGCATGTAGTCGAGTATATTCGGTGGCCGATGCGGCCAACCTCTCGTGGCTGGGAGCGGTATGGCTCACATGAAATAACCCGGCAGAAGTCAGAAACCCGGAATACTCCCATCCGTTCCGTTCGACGCGGAGTTGGTCGGCACTGTGAAACATGGCGACCATGCCGGCTTCGGAACCCAGGCAGTGCGGTACCGGTCGAAGATCAGCCGGGTCGCCCTCGATTGCGGCAGCTGTAACACCGGCGCAAGACTGAGTGCAGCTGACGTTGACCCGCGCGTGGTAACGCCTCGATCAGCCAAGTAAAGCAAGGGCCATGACGGGACTATGCCCGTCGGATGTTTAAGGAGGCTTTGGCGGAGACCCTGCCAGCAGCGAAACGTCTTCCAGGAATCCAGTAAACGTCCTGGTGAGTTAGACATTTAGACGGCATAAAGAGTTGCCTGGAGTATCTCGGCATCGGTATGTCGGACGCCTTGCTCTACGGCGGCAACGGGCATGCGTTCAGCTTCAATCTGCACGAGGACGTCCGCCTGCGTGGTCCCACTGCGTGGAATGCAGAGATGGTGAGCTTGCTCGCTCCTAAATTCGGATACCGCGTGACGGCAGCATGCCGGCTCAGGGGGAACTCGGATGCCGACCTGGCGACCGGACAGGAGGCGGCGCGTGCCCTCATCCGAGATGCGATCGACCGCGGGAAACCGCAAATTGGTTGTGGAACGCTGGCTCGAATCGGCGTCGCATTGAGTTGACGGCGGCAATTCTACGGAAGCAATGACCGGCCCTTATTGGACGAAAGCGGCGGCCTAGTCGTAGCGCTTCTGATACATCAAAAGGTCCAACCGGCGGTTCCGGTCGGACCTTTTGATAAGTCACACGCGGCTTGTTGGCGCGCTGGTGGGACCGTTCGTTCGATGTTCGGCAACTGTTAACGGCGGTCGCGCCTATCGTGATATTTCCGCCGTCGCGGACAGCAGATACTGTCGGCGGAGGCCGACATTTCGCAGTCTCCGGGCGCGGAC
>JBBRGK010000547.1:0-2810 GCA_038240805.1 Dehalococcoidia bacterium
CAGTACACCGCAGGGCTCGGCGTGCGACGGCGCATGGGAAACCGCCACATGCGGATCGCGCCGCACGGCATTTACGAGACCCGCGATGGTCGCTGGCTCACGCTCTCGGCTGTAGATGAGACAGCATGGTGCTGCCTCGCCCGCCACATGGGCCGGCCAGAGTTGATCGACGATCCACGCTTCGGCACGATGCCGGCACGCAAGGAGAATGAGCAGGAGCTTGACGAGATCGTCGGGGAGTGGGTGCGCACTCAGGATGCTGAGGCGGCGGCGGCCGCATTGCGGGAACGCGGGCTTGCTGCAGCGCCCGTCCGTGACAAGCTGGATATCCAGCACGACGAGCATCTCCGGGAGCGTGGCTTTATCGTGGATGTCGAACACCCGGAGGCGGGCCGCTGGCCGCAGGTGGGGGTGCCGTGGCGGCTTTCCCGCACGACAGCAGCAATTTCACGGCCGTCGCCGCGTCTCGGACAGCACAGCCGCGAGGTCCTGTCGGAGTTCCTGAGAGTCTCTGATAGCGAGTACGAAGAGTTGGTTGCAGAAGGCGTCACGGGAGACTTGCCGCCCGATTGAAATTCCATAACATCCTGATAGCTTTGCTGCTGACCATGCTCATAGCCGGCGGATGCAGCCGATCGCAGAAGCCGGCCAGGAGTCCCACGCCTATCAGCGCGCTGGCGCCGCTTGCTGCCGCCGCCCCGTCGCAGACTCCTTCGGTGGCGCGGCAGGGGACCCCTGCGACGGTCGTTAACGCCAGCTCCGGATCGCGTACAGCCATACCCACAGTGTCAGGCGCTCCGCCTGATCTCGTCGGCGTTGTGGCGAGTGGCGCGGTCGAGGCGCTGCAGCGGCTTGGTGCCCGCTGGTATCTGACCTACACGCTCGGCGGCGAGTGGCCGGCAGGGATGCAGCGGGCCACGGTTGTCCGGCTGGTGCCGCCGCCGGACCAGGCGGCACTGGTGCTTGCGGTTCGGGCACATCCTGGCAGCGCCTGGCTGATCGGTAACGAGCCAAACGTGCCCACTGAGGCGACCTCCGATAACCAGACGCCGGCGCAGTACGCCGCCACCCTGCATACGCTCGCCGCCGCGATTCGCGCGGCCGATCCTGCCGCCGTAATCGTTGGTCCGAACGTGCTCAACTGGCAGGATACCTGCGTTGGCTGTGCCGGCTATCCGAGCGGCGCGTCCTGGACCGCTGCGTTCTATGATGCCTATCGCGCGGCATATCACGAACGCCCACCGTTCGATCGCTGGGCGATTCACACCTACGAACTTGACTGGACCCACACGCCGACCCTGCACCCCGAGTTCGACATCCGCCAGTTAGCGGCGTTTCGCGGCTGGCTGGCGGGCATGCCTGCGGAGGCGAGTCGCCCAATCTGGGACACTGAGCTCGGCTTTCACTGGGGCTTCCCCGGTTGGACGCGTGACCAGCAGGGGAAGTTGTCGCCCTCCGGCGCCTATGACGACGCAGGCGTCAAACACTGGCTCGAAACCCTGCTCGCCTGGCTCACGAGCGAGGGACGCGCAACGGGGGTCGAACGGACCTTCCTCTACGCCCAGGCGCCGCCCTCAGAGGCGTTCACCGAACACTACAGTGGTATGGCGCTGTTTTCCGGTTCAGCGGCAGATGCGCCGATCACTGCGGCGGGCCAGCAGGTGCAGCGGTTTCTGCGGGGTCCGTAACTCGGGTTGGCCCCAACCCCGGCGTGACAGGCTGCCCTATGGCGTTGCCGTCGTGCACGCATCAATCCGGGCGGTCAAGGCCGGGTACTGCTGCTGCAGCTTGTCGAACTCCGAGCCGAAGGAGTCCGGGGCTGACGAGAAGAGGGCCTCTGCTTTCGAGAGGTCGCCGGCGGTGAAGGCCGTCTTCGCGTCGCTTACCTGCTTACCTGTCACCTGGATCGCGGTAATGAAACTGGCGTGGAACTCTTTGAAGTCTGCCGGTGGCGTTATCTTCTGCATGATTGCCTGTGCTTGATTCAGACCGGATGAAACGGCGTCCAACGTTTTGTTCAAGTTGGCATTGGCGTCCGCCGCTGTTCCGCCCGGCGCAGGTGTTCCCAGTGTCTCCTGCTGGAGCGCAGCGGCCTGAATCGGCACAAACGATTCCAGAATTTTCTTGCTGTAATCGCAATCGCTCAACGGCGCCCCGGACGCGGTTGCAGCGACCGATGCCGCCGGCTGTGCGTTGTTGCTCGAATTGCTGTTGTTATTGCCCCCGTTGCTGCAGGCCGCTGCCAGCAAAAGCACCGCGAATGGAACCACGCCCAACCAGGCTTTACTGCGAATCATCCTGTACATTTCTTCCGTCCGCCTCCCACCCAAATGTTTCCGTGCCGGCAATTGAACCCGGTGCAGGCGCCGCCTGTGGTCCACTGCAATGTATTCATTGTACCTGCTGCCTACCGGCGCAGCGCCATTCGTTCCCAGACGGGCTGCACTTCAGCGCACCGCGATCTCGTCCGATAGGTGGCCTGTGTGATTGATCAGGAAGGTCGCGCTGTCCTCGATGTAGCGCAGCACAACCTGATGCTGCGCTTGTGGAAGGTCGAGCGAGACGAGAGCGGCGGTCATGTGCCGGACCCAGGCATCGCGGGCGGGCCTATCGATCTGAAACCTGGCGTGCCGCTGGCGCAGCCGTGGGTGGCCACGTTCGGCTGAGTACGTCTGCGGTCCGCCGAAGTATTGGATCAGGAACAGTGTGAGATGCCGCACGGGTCCTGCCAGGTCTTCCGGATACATCGGCCGAAGCAGGGGATCGGCTGCTATCCCTGCATAGAAACGTTCGACGAGGCGCTCGAACGT
>JBBRGK010000548.1:0-2797 GCA_038240805.1 Dehalococcoidia bacterium
GGGACCGTTTCGGCGGATTGCTGCCAGTAGCCAGGTGACAGCTGCGTGGACTTCTTCCTGCTGGCCGCAGATCGACAGGGCGTCGATGGTGAGGGCCGCGTCCCGAATCCAGCACATGCGGTAGTCCCAGTTCTTCGACCCACCAACACTTTCGGGTAGTGAGGTGGTAACAGCCGCGGCGATGGCTCCGGTTTGGGTGATCAGCAGCAGCTTGAGAGCCAGGGCGCTGCGCACGATCTGTTCACGGCCGGCACCTTCCCAAGAAATCTGTCCCGCCCATCGCCGCCACGAGGCTGCGGTGAGGTCCATCCTTCGATCAATCGAGTCCACGTCACACATGAATAGGGCTTTATCCGACGCGACAACCCCGGCTATCAGGCGTTGGGCACTGTTCACGGTGAAAGTCGCCTGGACCTCGTCGGGTCCGACGTCGAGACCGATCTCCGGGCTGCAGCGCACGCCCAATGTCATTGGTCCGGCGTGCAGGATGGGTCCGCGCGGGTCTGGTTCGATCCACGGTTCCCAGGATCGCAATCCGTCCCCGGCGCGGATGATCAGCTGCATTTCGACTGACCCTTCGACGCCCTCGATCCGACGGGCCAGTTCGCTCCACGGCAACTGACCGGCGTTGCCGGAGTTGAGCGAGTCGGTGATTGTTGCGACGCCGGTGGTAGTGCGATAGGTCGTCTCCAGCAGGTTCGTGTGTGGGAGGTAGCGGCGAGTGCATACCGCATCGGCGTCACTGGGACGGAGCTCGAACCGCCCTCCTCGTTCGGGGTCGAGAACCGAGGAGAGAACGGGCGGTGAGTCCAGGTGCGGGGCCGCCCACCAGTCCACCGAACCGTCTGCTGCGACGAGGGCCGCGCCCCTACCGTCACCGAGAACGCCGTAGTCTCCAATAGGAGCGAAACCGTCGGCGTCCCGGACATCGGCCAGGGCCACCTCGGCGACCCGGCTGGACGTCACGCTGCCAGCCGGCGAATGACCGCGGATGCTCCCGCGCTGACGACGGCGGTGGCGACACCCAGCGATGCGAGCCGGTTGCTTGCCACGAATGACACGGGATCATGGCTGGCGGCCTTGTCTGAGAAGGCGCCCCGGGCGCCACGGTCTGTCCCTTGGTCCTGGGCCTCGAAGACGTTGGATCCCCAACGCTCGGCGTTGCGGTCGGTCTGTTGGGACTTCACGCCGGTCTTCCCCAGGTACCAGTCGACGAACGCGGGGGCGATCCGGTTACCCAGGATGGTGTAGACGGTGGAGATCCCCACCCACATGTTGCGGCGTGGATGCTCGGCAGAGAAGCGGACGGCGCGGGCGCACACCTCGGGCTGCACGATCGGGGGAACGGGCATGGGATGCTTCGGCATCTTGGTGAGGTTCCAGTTGAACTGGGTGGTATTAACGCCGGGCAGCGTGACCAGACCAATGGTCACCTGGCTGCCGGTGGCCTTCAGCTCGGTGATGATTGATTCGGTGAGGCCCTTGACCGCGTGTTTGGCCCCGCAGTAAGCCGACTGCAGCGGAATCGAGCGATACGCCATCGCTGAGGACACGTTGACGATTGCACCTCGGTCGCGGGGACGCATGACCCGCAGCGCTGCGCGGACACCGTTGACCTGACCGTAGTAGGTCACTTCGGTCATGCGGCGGAACTCATCCGGAGTCGTGTCCCAGAAGAACGCCAAGGAGCCAGCGAAAGCGACGTTGACCCACACGTCGATCGGCCCCAGTTCGGCTTCAACCTGATCACAGGCCGCGTCGACTGCAGCGTGGTCGGCGACGTCGACAGAGATCGGTAACGCGCGTTGTCCGGTTGCCTCAACCTCGGCTGCAGCGCCGTCGAGGCCGGCCTGCCCGCGGGCTAGGATCGCCACGTCATAGCCGGCGGAGGCGAACTCTCGCACTGTCGCGCGTCCGATGCCGGCGCTCCCGCCGGTGATGACCGCAACCCTTGTCCTTTCCGTTTTTGACACGTCCTTTTCTTCCCTTCGCTCGTGACGCGTGATGTTTGTCCATCCAAAGGCGTATCCGATGCCGGCGTCCGGAAACACCCGGGTTGAAAGATGTTCGCCGCGGCCCCGCGTCTCGTCAGTTCTGCTGAGCGATGCCAATTGGTGCCCGAGCCGCCGTGTACCGGCCGGGTCCCACCACGCGAACTTCGCCGCTGCTGATCGCCAGCCGCAGCGCTGCGGCAAAGGCAGCCGGACCCCAGGCGCGAGCGTGGGTCAACAACGCCGGTTCACGGCCGGCCGGTGCTGCCATGGTCAGTAAGAGCTTGAACCAGCTCGAGTATCTCAGCATGTAGCACGTCGGGCTCTTGCGTCGCAACAGTATGACGGTCAGCCCCAGTACCGACTCCGAACGCGAACCGCCTGTAGGTTTCCAAAACTCGGCGCAGGGCTCTGTGCAGGCAAAATCGAATTGTCGAGCTGCACAGGTTCCGTTTTCGTGGAGGGCCGGGGTCGCACTATGGTCTTCACGCGTGGGCCATCGGATTGGCCGCTGCCACGTCACCGCTGGGGGAATAATCTTATGCCATCGGCTTCTGCTGACGGTAATCCGCTTGGTCTGGGGTCTCTCGCCACCCATGGCCTGCCTCTCGAGCAGGCTCCCCACGGTTTCGAAAAATCTCAAACGACGCTAGAGGGTTTCTTTAAGGTCGTTATGTAACCATGAGTCGCGCCGTTCTCATCGTGGGTGCTTCAGGTGGAATCGGCCGTGCCGCCGCACATCAGTGGGCCCTCGCCGGCGACCGGCTCGTACTTGCTTCACGCGGAGAACGTGCCTTGCAACGCAC
>JBBRGK010000549.1:0-2794 GCA_038240805.1 Dehalococcoidia bacterium
GCAGGTGCATCGTCCTGCGCTGCCGGTGCTCGGGATGCTGCACCAGCCACCGGGGGGTATCGACTACGGGCCACCGCGCTCGACCGTGCAGGCGTTCCTCGATCGCCGCACGTATGCGCGGACGCGTCTGCTGATGGTTGCCAGCGAATCGTTGTACGACGAACTGGCCGCTAAAGGAGTGCCACGAAGCCGGATGCGGGTCGTTCCGCCGGGCAGAGATGTCGCGGGGGCTGCCGGACCCGCCCCCGGCGACCTGCGCTGCGGGCGCAAGGCGGCGTTTCTGTTCGTCGGCAACTGGATGGAGCGCAAAGGCGTCCACAGTCTGCTCGACGCGCTGTCCCGCTTGCCGCAAGGGACGGCGACGGTCCACCTTGCCGGCGATCCCGACATAGAGCCGGCCTACGCGGCGCGAATCCGGGCACGGCTCAGAGAACCCGATCTGGCAGGGCGAGTGATCGTACACGGACCGCTGCCAGTCGAAGGGGTGGCAGCGCTCTATGCTGCCGTCGATGCGTTTGTCCTACCGAGCATGAAGGAGCCATATGGCACGGTGCTGGGCGAGGCGATGGCGTACGGGCTGCCGGTCGTCGGCTGGCGTGCCGGAAACCTTCCCTACCTGGCGGAGAACGAACGAGAGGGGCTGATCGTCGAGCCGGGCGATGTTGCAGGTCTTGCCCATGCCATGCAACGGCTTGCCGACGACGAACCCTGGCGTCGACAACTGGGCGAGGCCGCAGGACGGCGGGCGGCGCAGCGGCTGACCTGGGAGCAGTCGGCAGAGCTGTTCTTCGACACGATCCGCGAGGTGTCTGCCGCTCGCTGACCGCCGTTCATGTTCGTATTGCGGCTATGGATGCCGCTGGCAGTCAGGGACGCAGCGGCTCGTCGCGTCCGGCATAGACCTGCGGCGACTCCCACACACGAACGAGGAGCGAAGCCAGCCCCTGACCGTGCAGCGATTCAGCCACCTGGTCCCAGCAATACCCCGCGACTGTCTCAGCCGTCGTGTTTCTGCCCGCGAACCCCGCCAGTTCGTTGAGATCGCGGTAGTGCAGCGATGCGGCCAGCTCCTGGATGGCGGGTTGGAGTGTACCGATGTCGTACAGCACTTCGCCTTCGCCCAGCCGTTCACCACGAACGACGACATCGAGACGGTAGGTGTGGCCGTGCATCCGCGTCGCCGGACCGAAATCACCAATAAGACGATGCGCTGCCTCAAACTGTGCCGTGATGCCGATCTCATACATCGAATGTGCCCCTATGCGAACGCCTCAGATTTTCTCGTTCGGTTGCAGATAGGTCAGGAGAACCTGGCCGGTTTCCGCCGGAGATTCATCCACCAGCCGGTATGCATCGGCCGCATCAGCCAGTGGAAACTCGTGTGTGATCAGTTCGGCAAGGCGCAACTGAGGCAGCAGCTCCATGACCAGTTCCATCCGGCGGGCGTAGTCCCAACGAGGCGAGAGCGCTGGATCAACCCGCCCGACCTGGGTGGAGCGAATGCGCACACGACCGCGGTGAAAGTGGCCGCCGAGCGAGAGGGTGAGCGGTTTGGTCCCGTACCACGACACGGCCATCACCGTGCCTTCGATGGCTACCGCGTCGATCGCTGCCTGCAACGCGCTGCCGTTGCCGCTCACTTCGATCGTGACGTCGGCGCCGCGCCCTCCGGTGAGCTGCTTTACCTGCTCGGCAAGCCCATCGCCCGGCTCGAGCACGGTGTCGGCGCCAGCAAGCAACGCCAACTCTCGCCGTTTCGGGAGCGGATCGACGGCGATCACCAGTCCGGCGCCGGCCCGCTTCAGGAGTTGCACGATCAGCAGGCCGACCGTGCCCTGGCCGAAGACAACGGCCGTCTCTCCCAGGTTGAACGGCGTGTCGAGCAGGACGTTCACCGCCGTTTCGACATTTGCGGTGAAAACGCCTGCATGCGGCGCCAGTCCATCTGGCAGGCGCACCGCGAGCGACGCCGGCACCGTGTAAGCGCTCTGGTGCGGGTGCAGCACGAACACTATGTCAGAGGCCGCGACATGCTGCACACCGGCCCCTGCATCGATCACGCGGCCTACGGAGGCGTAGCCATACTTAATCGGAAAGGCAAAGCTGCCTGAGAGGCTCGGCAGGTCGAGAGGCATATCCTCCGGCACCTGTCCGCGGTAGACCAGCATCTCGGTGCCCTGGCTGATCGCCGAGGCGATCGCCAGCACGCGCACTTCGCCCGGGCCGGGAGGCAGAGCGGTTTCGGTGCGGATCTCGACGGTCCGCGCTGCCGTGAGCCAGAGGGCCTGGGCTTCGATTTCGCCGGCCGTCACGTTAGCGATCGTCGGCTGCGCCGGCGTAGACCACCCGGCCATCAACAATCAGGTCGTTGCCGTACTGCGCGTAGGTCGTGTCAACGAGCGTGACTGCCCGTGAAAGCTCGCAGATGCCCAGGTCGCCGATCGCTTCGATGCCGGAACCGAGCACCTTTGGTGCGATGCAGACGGCCAGCCTGTCAACAACCTGCAACCGCAACAAAGAGGTGATCAGTTGGGCGCCACCTTCGACCATCACCGAAAGCACGCCGCGATCATGCAGGGTAGCGAGCAGGGCGACCAGGTCCACTCTGCCATCCGGGTCGTTGGGAAACTGCAGCACGGTTGCACCCAGTGCCACAGCGGCATCACACCGTTCGGAAGAGACGGCAGCGCCGACCACAGCCAGAATCGTGCCGGCTGCGGCTCCGTTGGTGAGCACGGCAGAAGAGAGGGGCGTACGCAGACTGCTGTCGGCGATTACGCGTACGGGGTCGACG
>JBBRGK010000550.1:0-2791 GCA_038240805.1 Dehalococcoidia bacterium
CCGTACTTTCACAACTGGCGGGACGTAGTTGGCGGCGATTGCGGCTTTCACCAAACCGGCTACGTGATGGCGGTATCGCCGGAGAACGAAGAGCGGTTGCGGCAGAACGTCGCGATGCTCCAGGCGAACGGGGTCAACACACGGCTGCTTTCGCCCGGTGAGCTGAGGGAGATCCAGCCGCACGTCACGACCAGCGGGCTCGCCCTCGCCGCGTACGAGCCGGAATCGGGCTACGCAAACGGGCGCAAAACCGCAGTAGCGTTCATGCAGCGAGCCGTCGAACTGGGTGTGTCCCTGCGCGAGGGGGTGGCCGTCACCGCGATTCGCACAGCCGGCGGCCGCGTGACCGGCGTGGACACGACAGCCGGGCCACTCGACGCCGCCGCAGTGGTACTTGTCGCCGGACCATGGTCGGTGCCGCTGCTCGCAGCCGTGGGCGTGCCGCTCGAGATCACTCCACGCCGCGGTGAGCTTGCCTTTTTGCAGAGACCTAAAGACTTCACCGACAGTCACATGGTTTTTATGGATAACGCCGCTGGTTGTTACTTCCGCCCGCACGACGGCATGCTCACGGCCGTCGGCACCGGCCGGCGGGACTATGAAGTCGTTAACGACATCGACCACTACGATGAGCGCAACACGCCTGGCTTCGTGCAGGACTCGCGCACCCGTGTTTCCGAACGCATGCCGGAAATGCTCGACTCTGTCTACGAAGCCGGGCACTCAGGTGTCTACGACATGAGCCGCGATGGCAAAGCGATCATCGACGCGGCGCCCGGAGTGAGTGGGCTATACCTTGCCGCTGGTTTCAGCGGCACCGGCTTCAAGAAGTCTCCTGCGATCGGCGCCTGTATGGCAGAACTGGTGACGCACGGCCGAGCGGCCACCTGCGATCTGCGTCCGTTCCGATACTCCCGCTTCGCTGACGGTGATCCGATCAGAGGGAACGACTACGTCGAGACATCGCCGGCCTCGACCCGGTAGGTCGGAAAGGTCAACCTGGCGAACGTCTGCCCAACCGCGGCACGAAACGAGGCTTGCCGCCCATCCGCTCGCGGTACCCCGGAACTGTGTCCAGAAGCCGCTCTTCACCTCGAAGCCGTGGCGTCAGCACGAGGACGTTTCCGGCGCTGAGGAGGATCGCCGCGATCGGCGCCGGTGCAGCCAGAGGAAGGGCCGCCATTTCCACCGCGACTGCAACGTAGTTCGGGTGACGCACGAATCGGTACGGACCACCGTCCACCACCTGCAGGCCGGCGTGGACCCGCCCTCGCACATTCCAGTTACGACCCAGCGTGCGGATGACCCACAGGCGCAGCGCGGTCGCAAGCGCCGCCGCAATCAGCGCCGGCATGACCACGCCTGCGCGAGGCCGCAAGGGACGAACCCGTCGCTCGATAAGCGGCAGCCAGAAAAGTGCCGTGTGCAACCCGACCATGATCGGGTAGCTCCGCTCCCCCGCAGTTCCCAGGCGAGGCCCCGACCCTCGCTCATTCCTGCGTGAGAGGAATAGCTCCGCCACCCGTTGAACGCCAACCGCCGCCAGCACTATCTGGTAGCCGGTATTCCAGTGAAAACGGCGGCTCAAAGCGGCTGACGCAAGAGCGAAAGCTCGAGCGAGAGCCCCGGGCCGAAGCCGGCAAGCAATCCGTAGCTGCCGGGTGGAGGCGGCGCGGCTTGCATAAGCTCATGCAGGATGAAGAAGACCGCTGCCGACGACTGGTTGCCGTATTTCTCAAGAACGTTCCACGACGGCGCCAGCAACCCCTCCGCCTGCAGCGCCGCATCGACCGCGCGCAGGATCTTCGGTCCTCCGGGGTGGATACAGGCAAAGGCGAGGTCGCGCACCGTCAGCCCACGATTGGCAAGGAGCGCTGTCACCGAGCATGCGAACGGCGCTGCCAAAAGTCCCGGCACGTCTTTGCTCAGCACGACATGGAAGCCGCTTTCCCGCAGGTCAAAACCCATTTCGCCAAGCGTGCCTGGCACCAGAAGGCTGCGGCTGCTGATGAACTCCAGGCCGCAGTCACCGGAGTTCATCACCGCAGCAGCGGCGCCGTCCGCAAACACCAGCGTCGAGACCAGGTTATCCATCGAGCCGTCGCCCGGCTGAAAAGTCAGCGATGGGAACTCTGCCGAGACGACCAGCGCCACCGACTCCGGCTCGCCGCGCAATAGGTCGGCGGTTCGTGCCAGCGCAGCGGCCCCTGCCAGGCAGCCGAGCTGCGTGATCGGCAACCGGCGCACATCTGGACGCAGCCCCAACCGTTCCACAAGGTGGGCGTCAAGCGACGGCAGCATGTGGCCAGTACACGACACCGTGACGATCAGATCGATCTGATCCGGTACGATGCCTGCAGCGTCGAGGGCGCGAACTGACGCCTGCTCGCCAAGCTCGATCGCCTGCCGCTGATAGATGCGGTTGCTTTCGTCCAGCGAGCGTGGCGCGAGGATCTCTTCGGCGGGTAAAGCGATGTACCGTTCGCGGACGCCGCAGCGCTCCGCCATCCGCAGAATCGGCCGCGTGTCGGCATAGAACGGGGCAAAAGCCGCCGCGAGCGCTCGTTCGAACTCCGGCGCCGTGAGACGATGGCCGGGCACAGCCGTGCCTGTGGCAACGATGCGTGGCATAGTATCTCCGCCGGGCTCGCGGCCGTTCGATGCAGTCTGCCGGGCGGGCGGAATACCTGCAAAGTCACGGTATCACACGATCAGGTCGGGTCAGGTACAGAAGCACACATCGCGATCGACCCGCCGCCACGGTGAACGAGCGCCCAACCGCTAACGGACG
>JBBRGK010000551.1:0-2789 GCA_038240805.1 Dehalococcoidia bacterium
CTGTTTGGCCTGGGACGTAATTCCCCTCGATCACGTTTCCCGACCCATCCTTTTTTGGATGCAGGTAGATCATCGGCACTTTGGAGCTCAGAGAAAAAGCGGTGGAAAGGAGCAGGCCGCCGAATGGTACGCCAGCGCAGGTGCTGAACGGATCCATATGCTGATGGAGCATGCTCAACAATGTCTCTGACTCTTCCTTGATCACTCTACCAACACGCCCCAGTGCAGTCGGGCTGCTGACCAGCTTGCGCAGATTGACGTATACAGGGGAGTTGTGCGTTCGGCCGACGCTAAATGTTCCGAACTGGATGGCATCGAGGTTCCATAGTTCCCGGGCGAGCCAGGATTTCCCCGCGCTGGCTGCTGATTTCGGCATATTCCTCACCGTCACGAACACAAAAAAAGCCGGTCACGCGTACCGGTTTTCCGTCTCGGCTGTCCTGCTGTCTATTCACGGCGCGCAATACCGCGCCACCTGATCTAGAGGCTAGGAACCGACGTTGCGGTTTGTCAATCCCTCCGCTGCCGCTGGCGTCCCGAGACAGCGGGATTCAGGCAATTTGGCGGTGTTTGGCCCCCGAGACCTGCGAGCAGGTTGGCGACGGCGATATCCGCCATGCGCGCCCGCGTAACCGATGAACCACTGGCGATATGCGGCGCTATGATTACGTTTTCGAGCGTGAGCAGCGGATCGCTCGCTGCGATTGGCTCGATTTCGGTCACATCCAGCGCCGCAGCTGCCGGTCGGCCGGCCTTCAGCGCCCGATACAGCGCCGAACCGTCTACGACCGGGCCGCGCGACGTGTTGATCAGTACCGCTGTCTCTTTCATCATCCCCAGCTGGCGGTCACCGATAAGGTGATGTGTCTCGGGTGTCAGCGGCACATGCAGACTGACAAAGTCCGCTTCACCAAGTAGCTGCTCAATCTCTGTTGGCACAAGGCCCAGCTCCCGCTCCAGGTCCGGACGCGGCACCGCGTCGTGGTAGAGAATCCGCATGTCGAAGCCTCGGGCGCGGCGTGCGACTGCTGCCCCAATCTGACCGACACCGATCAGGCCGAGCACGCCGCCGTGCACGTCCGTGCCGAGCAGTAGCTCAGGCCCCCAGGTTTTCCACTTCCCGGCGCGGGTGAAACGGTCGCCTTCGGCGAGCCGTCGGGCGCCTGCCATCAGCAGCGCGAAGGCAAAATCCGCCGTCGTGTCCGTCAGCACACCGGGCGTGTTCGAAGCGAACACACCGGCCGCCGTGCAGGCCGGCACGTCGATATTGTCGAATCCGACCGCGTAATTGGCCACCGCCACAAGGTGCGGGCATGCCGCCAGTAGCTCTGTATCGATCCGGTCGGTAAGCAGGGAGACCAGACCGTCGGCGTTCCGGCTTCGTTCGAGCAGGACATCGCGCGGCGGTGGCATGTCATCTGTCCACAGGCCTACCGACGCTTGCGCTCTGAGACGGTCAATCGCACCACCGGGCAGACGGCGGCTGACGAAAACGCGCGGTTTGTTGCCGCTCAAGAGACACTCCTCCCTGTGCAGATTTCATTGAGGGTCAGAGTCCGGCTCGCGTAGGGTCGCTCACGTTTTCCGTGTGCCCCCCGCTAATCGTGCCGTGCGCTGATCCGGCTCGGTGCCGATGAACTTTGGCTTGTATTCAGGGTCGCGCCCGGCGATCTGATCGGCGTGCATGCGATCGTGACGGTAGAACGACCGCAGCCACTGCATCACCGTCAGGGTGCCGAAGTTGGGGTGCGTGGCTGTGCGCTCGAAACCATCGAGCGGCATTCGTTCGATCAGTCCTATCGTCTTCAGCCGCTCGAAAGCGAGCGCGCCGATAAGCTCAGGGACGCTGTGCCCGTTGGCTCGCTCAACCGGAATCGCAGCCGGAACGGGCGTCCAGCCACCTACAGCGGGATTCTCCTCCCGAAGGGCGGACTCTACCCACGCGTCGTACGAGATCTCCATTTCGCAGAGGTGGGCAAGCTGCTCCTTGACCGTCCACTGCTCTTCGCCGGTCTTGTTTACAGGCACCTGGCTCGCGTGGGCGTCGTCTACCTGCGCGACCTGAGCAAGCAGCACACTCCGCTGCTCCGCCATCTTGCCGAGCAACTCATCGACCTGTGCTTTTGTGGCCATTTGCGCACGCTTCCTTAAACTTCCAGGAACTCACAAGAACTCAAACCGGCGTGCTACGCCTCGTCTTCTGTCGGTTCCACGTCCGTGAGACTGTAGCGGTTATACGCCGCCGTGCGCGGGCCGTCCATAAGCCCCTTCACGATGGTGACCTCGACCATGATCTCAGGCAACAGGCGATCCAGGTAGAAGCTGAGCACGGCGCCCATTGTGGCTCCATTCGCGGGCCGATCCAGCGCCTTGAACGGAAGCTCCGAAGCCAATTCTCGGGCACGGGCGGTTACAGCTCGCGCCCGAGCGTAGTATTCAGGATCGCCAACGACTGGCCGCAGCGCGTTCCACGAGAGACGCAGAAAATCACCCGCCATCGCGATAATGCGGTAGTAATCAGCGATTGCCGAATAGCCGTGCCGCGACCGGATTTCGGCAAACAGCCCCACCACCTCACCACGTGCAGCGGCCGGGTCGATCGGATTCACCCGAGGCGCACCAGGCGCGATGCCACGCGGAAGCTGCTCAACCGCCGATTTGTTCGCTACGACGGACTCACCTGGTTCCGTCTCGAGCAGCGCCGTCGCGAGGAGCAATTTCGGCAGGACGTAGTGCATCGCCGCGGTGAAATTGCTGATCCGCTCGCGGTCGTCGGAGCCGATCTCGGC
>JBBRGK010000552.1:0-2776 GCA_038240805.1 Dehalococcoidia bacterium
CCGAGTCCGATCGCCTGCATGGCCAGATAGATGTTCTCGCCCATCAATGCCGGTTCAACGCCGACGAGATCGGTAAACACGCCCCGTTCCATTTCAGCCAGGTCAACGACGCGATCACGGTCCAGCCAGTCGAATCCGCTCAATGGCTCGGCGCCAGTGCGTGAATCGACGATGTAGTACTGATGCGGTTCGTCGAGGTACATCAGGATGACGTTGATCAGCCCGCGGGTGAGGTCGGAAACGGGCATGAACACTGTGCTGCCCGCAACGTTCACGTCCCAGTGGTTGAAGGCAGGCATGATCGGCGCCTGCCGGGGGATCTCCAGCCGGTGATCGAGCACAGGGATGCGGTGCTTCTGTATCCCCGCCACGGCGCATGCTAGGGCGTCGCCAGCTGCTGATTCAGGGACATGCCGCCGGACCGCGATCAGCGAGGTACCTTCGTCGTCGGTCACGAACAGTTGCGCTGCCTGAATGCCGCACGGTGATGCCCCCGTGCGCCCGGCAAAAGTAGCCAGCGCGTTGCCGCCGGTCGGCCTGCCTTCGGCATCGCGATACGACCAGTCTCCCAGTTGGAGACCGGAGAGACCGGTTCCTGCCGCCGCAAGCAGATCCTGCTCGATCGGGCTGAGCGGAAGCGGCGGCTGGTTTGAGGTCCACGCTGTGGGTCCTCCGGGGAGGGTCGCACCGACGGCGAAGCGCCTGGCTCGACGCGAAAGAATTGCATCGAACAGCGGGAACCGTAGCGCCTCTTCGACGGCGGCGATCGTCTCCGGCGTTAGCGTCTCGTCGTTCAGTGAGGCATGCTTGTGCTGCGTCGGTGTGGATGTCATCGTGCTCTCCGAGACTCTCTATATCGTTAAGCCGAGACCTGTCGCATTCATTATGGGCCATGAACCGGGGTGCGAACCGGAACCTGCGCTCGTGGCGGGCTAACGATGCCCGGTCGCAAGGCGAAGCCCAAACTATACCGCCGAAAAGATAGTCCAAAAGGCGGATACGTCTGTATCTGTTCGCCTGCGACCGTTCTGCTAGAGATGTGTCGCCACTGGTAAAGGTGGCGGCAGTTACGGAGAGCGAAGCATGCGCATCGGAACATGGCTGCGGTCCTGCGTCGGCGGCCTGGCGCCCCGGCGACATCCAGCACTGCTCGCGGCGGTTGTGTTTGCATGGTTGCTTGCAGTAGTCCCACTGGCTCCCGCTTTTGCGCAGACGCCGCCGGCCACGCCTGCGCCGACCACAGCACCGGCGCAATCGACTCAGATACGCCTCTCCTGCGGGCCACACAGCGGCCTTCCTGATGTCGTGCTCGACGTGCCAAATCTGAGCGTTGAGCAGATCAAGATTACCGTCGATAAATTGCTGGTCGAACTCAACCTGGACGCCAGCCTGGCCAACCTGGTTGAGCTCCACGCCGGCTTGAAAGTGAGTGTCGACAAGATCGACATCACGATCACGGGCGTAAAGGCCGAAGTACATCTGACCGTCTGCCTGGACAATGTGAAGCAGATCATCACGAAGGCGTTGCAGACGATCGATCAGAACCCCCAGCTCTTGCAGGGGTTACTGAACTCGGTGACAAACCTCCTGAGCACGACCGTGAATTCTCTCGGTCAGACGGTTCTGCGGACGGTGGACTCGGTGGGCAACATCCTCGAACGCACCGTCGACAGCGCCGCCACGATCATTGGGCAAACGGTGGCAGGTAATATATCCAGCCTGCAGGTCATCAGCCAGACCGTGAATGCAGCAGGGCAGACCGTGAAGCAGGTGAAGGACACCTCTGGCGCCATAATCGAGGTCACTCTCGACGCTGCCGGCAACGTTATCAGCAGCCGGGTGGTGACACAGGGCGGGGTATAGATCTCGCCGCCACTCGAATAGATCGGGCTTTCGCGGCCGGCCGGGAAGAACTTCCGGGCCGGTCGTGCTTGTGTGCCACACGGCTCTCTTCCTTTGCTGTACGATGCCTTCGCCGTCAGTATCTGAGAAGTGCGAAGTGCTGCGAAGTTCAATGAAAACCGCGAACGGATGAACTCGCCGCACTGCCAGAAGCGTCGAGCGTTGCTGCCAATGGTACTGTGCCTGCTGGCCGCAGCTTGCGGCAGCAGAGACAATGCCCGCGTCGTCATCACCCTGGCGCCTTCCTCCACGGCCGGACCGCGTACTATTCTTTCGCCGGCACAGCAGCAGGGCGCGGTCAGCGCGACATATCCAGTTGAGCTCGGCGCTGGCGTTCCCGCTGATCTGCTGTCTCGTGACAACCTCCATCTCGTAGGCGCCGTCGATGCCTCGCACGTTGCGCTCGTGTTATCGCTCGCGTCCACGGGAGGCGGTGTGCCGGCACGATATTGGGTGCCGGTAACGGGATTGTTCAACGACGCAACTACCCTGACCTTCGACGATCTGCGCCGCGCTCTGCATGGCGATGTTACCGACTGGAAAGCGCTTGGGGCCTCGCCGGCGCCGTTGCGCGTGCTTCTTCCGGCCGACCACCGCGACGAACTGCGGGCACTCCTCGGTGATATGCCGGCTGAAGCCCCCGCAGAAGGCGCCGCCGGCGATCCGGTGCCTCAGACGGCTCGCCAGATCGTTGAGCGCGTTGGTCTGCAGCGAGGCGTGCTCGCGTTGGTGCCGCTGGAGGAGGTGGACTTCCATGTTCGGGCGCTCGCATTGGACGGCATCGATCTAATACGCGGTGTAGGTGATGCCGGCCTGTATCCGCTCGTGACCCGGATCGCCATCACGTCCCCGCCAGGGAAAAACGTCGACGAAC
>JBBRGK010000553.1:0-2771 GCA_038240805.1 Dehalococcoidia bacterium
GGATCGGAGCCGTGCAACAGGTTATCTACGACCGGGGCAAAGGGCCATCCCAGCGGTCGTAGGCGCTGACCTGCTCAAGTGGCTTGCGCGTGGTCGAACCAAACTTCCCGCGTGGATAACCCAGCGGCACGCAGTAGACGACCTGCGCGGTTGCGGGGATATCGAGCAGGGCGTGAACCCGCTCCTCAACGACGGCATGCAGCGTTGTAATCGTGCCACCGATTCCGAGCGCGCGCGCCGCCAGGAGCATGTTCTGCACTGCCGGAATCACCGAGCCCATTGCACCAGCGCCGCGCACGGTGGCGCAAACGAGCACGATCGCGGGAGCAGAGCCGATCTCATCGGTAAGCCGCATTGCGGACTGCGCAACTTTATCGTTGGCGGAAATGTCTTCGGGACCGTTGATGCCCTGGTCTTTTCGCTTTGCCCACCATGCTTCACGGTAGAGTCCGGCAAACTGGTGGCGCACCTGCTCATCGTGCAGCACGAGGAACCGCCAGGGTTGCACATTGCCGCCGCTCGGCGCCCTGATCGCCGCCTCGAGGATGTCGCGCAGGTCCGCGTCAGCGATCGGATCCGGCTTCAGACGCCGGATCGCGCGGAGAGTGAAGATCGCCTCGCCCAGCGGCATCGAGAGCCGGTCAACAGTACTCATCACTGTTCCTGTCCCTGTCCCCGTCTCTTGTCCCCGTCTGTTGTCTCCGTCTGTTGTCTCCGACTGTTGTCAACGTAGAGGTGCCCGGCGCAGCGTTCACGAGCCTCCGACCGTGCCAACCTGAGCAGAAATCCCGAGCAAAGCATCCACCCGCTGCTGATCAAAGCCTTCGAGAAACTCGTCGCCCACGGAGATCGCCGGAGCGGACCAGATGTTGTGCTGCTCCAGCGCTTCTGCTGCCTCTTCGTCCATTAGCAGATCGCGTACGCGAAATTCGACGCCGCGCTCGCGCAGGTAGGACTTCAGTTGCTCGCATGGCTCACAGAGCGGCGTCGAGTAGACGATAACCTCGTCGCGAGCTCCCGGCTCAGCCATCGCTGTTTGCTCCGGAGGAACCGAAGCTGGCCTCACCATTAGCGGTCTGCGCCTTCGGATTCAGGTACCGCTCCCGCCATGAGTTGTCCGAGTCCCAGGTAAACGGCGTTTGCACCGTTGTTCGTGGAGCGACGGCGGATTCAAGCACGTCGAGCGCAAGGCCAACGATGCTTTTCTGCATCTGCCTGTCAAACGGCTTACCGCACGGATTGCCAAGCGGGAAATCGGAGAAGACGAACCGCGGCACGCCGCACTGTTCGACGATATCCCTTGCACAGCCCATGAGCACCGTGGGGATTCCGTTCTCTTCAAGGTGTCGCGCTGTCAGACTCACGGTCTGATGGCAGACCGGTCAGACAGCGGTGAGGACGGCGACATCAACACCGTCCTCCCGGCAGAGCTGCAGGATCTCCGGCGCGTCCCGCTCGACCGTGCTGCGCTGGCTGCGAAGCGTGGGCAGCCCGTAGAAGCGCGGCGCCAGGCTGCCGATACGGCCTTCGGCCACGAGCTCCTTCAGACGCGCCAGCGGGAAGTACGCGTCGACGTCCTCGGGCACGGTGTTGGCCCGGTCGTAGCCGATATGCGAGATGCGCAGGTCGTGCTGCTGATCGATCGGGTCGGTGTAAACCGCGTGGAACTTGGCGCTATTGTTGTACGGCGCTCGCGGTCCCTGATCGCCTTTGTCGGGCTGGAAGCGGGCCGCAGTGGTGATCACAGCAACCCTGCACTCCGACAACGGCTTCCGAAGGCGAGTAAACGGGGCGTTGTCGTGGTAGGCCCACTCGTACGGGTTGTTGAACCCTTCGGAGAGGTAATGCGCCCTTGTGCGCTCGATGTAATCGATAATGCTCTTACGGCTGCGGTCCAGGTTTGTCGCCCTCTCCTGCTCAGTCGTGGTCATTCGCCAACCTCCGCTGCTGCACGCGATCTGGTCCAACTGGTTCCAATGAGAAGCCATGCCTGCCGTGTTACGCCAGCCTGCCCATAATCTCACATCTACGATTACTGTGCAGACTCTGGCATCACGCCGAACCGTGTATCTCTCGCGGAGCACGTCGGGCTGAGGCTACTATACGGTTGGCGTGGTGCCGCAGCGTGTCCCGACCGCCTGCACCGCGATGGAGGCAAACGAGCAAATGAGTGAACCAATCGACGCCGGCCCGGCGGATCTGATCTTCACCGGCGGACGGGTCCACACGGTAAACGCGGCGAACGACATTGCTGAAGCAGTTGCCGTGCGCGGCGGGCGGATAGTCGCTGTTGGCAGCAACAGTTCGATCGCACCACTGGCCGGCCGCAGCACGCGCACGGTTGAGTTACGAGGGCGATCGTTGCTGCCGGGGTTCATCGACTCCCACTGCCACGTCACAGGCGTCGGCTCCGCGATGGTCGCGATCGACTGCAAGGCAGCCGGAATGGGGTCGATCACGGCGCTTCAGGAAGCTGTGCGACGCCAGGCGGAGAAATTGCCGCCAGGGACGTGGATCCGCGGCAGGGGCTACGACCAGTCCCGCCTCGCCGAGAAGCGGCATCCGAACCGCGACGACTGGGACGCGGTCGCGCCCGATCACCCGGTGATCTTCACCCGTACCTGCGGGCACATCCTCTCGGTGAACAGCCACGCGATGGCGCTTGCCGGCGTCGATGACCGCACACCGAATCCGTCCGGCGGCAAGTTCGACCGCGCCGATGGTCGCAACCTCGGCGTGGTCTATGAGACCGCAGGGCTCGCTTTCCAGGC
>JBBRGK010000554.1:0-2770 GCA_038240805.1 Dehalococcoidia bacterium
TCACGAAACAGATACGCGGCACGTTGTATCGATCAGCCTGGCGCCAGACGGTCTCGGACTGCGGCTCAACGCCGGCGACCGCGTCAAAAACTACCACGCCGCCATCGAGAACCCGCAGTGAGCGCTCCACTTCAACGGTGAAGTCCACGTGGCCGGGCGTGTCGATGAGATTGATCTGATGGCCGTCCCACTCGGCGGTGGTCGCAGCGGCGGTAATTGTGATACCGCGCTCGCGCTCCTGCTCCATGAAGTCCATGACCGCGGTGCCCTCGTGGACTTCGCCGATCTTGTAGGTGCGGCCGGTGTAGTAAAGGATCCGCTCAGTCACCGTCGTTTTACCGGCGTCGATATGCGCAATGATCCCAATATTTCTAATTCGACCTATAGGTACTGCTCGTGGCATCTCTGAATCCTGGTCCTGCACTCCGCAGTCACGGGCGGGGCGCCGCGACCCTATGCGCTGTTAATTAATCTTGAAAAGGCGGGAGCCGCTTCGACCGCATTTCTGCGGCAGACTACCAACGGTAATGAACGAAGGCCTTGTTCGCGTCAGCCATGCGGTGCGTGTCCTCACGCCGCTTAATTGTCGCGCCCTGACCATTCGCCGCATCCATCAGCTCGCCGGACAGGCGCTCTGCCATCGAATGGCCGCCGCGTGCCCTGGCAGATCGCAGCAGCCATCGGATTGCCAGCGCCATGCGACGGTCTCCGCGGATTTCAACCGGCACCTGGTAGGTTGCACCACCCACCCGACGAGGCTTCACTTCCATAAGCGGTGTAACGTTTCGGATTGCCGACTCGAAGGTATCGAGCGGATTGCGCCGCGCCTGATCGCTGATGCGATCAAACGCGTCGTACATAATCCGTTCAGCTGTGCTCTTCTTGCCATTAAGCATCAGCTTATTAATGAACATGGCGACCGTCTTGCTCTGATATTTTGCATCAGGCATTACTTCACGTCGGACAACTTTGGCCCGTCTTGGCATGGCCTTCACTCCACTGGACGCTTGGTCCCTGGCCGGGACCGCTGTTGGCAGCGTCGAACTACCGCCAGCGAATATCCGGGTGCTTGCTTCTCGTACTGTCGCTGCGCATGGCAACGGCCCAACCAGCAGTCACCGCTGTTGCCGGTGCCTGCTGACGCCAGACCTCCGCCGCGGGGCAGAAATCGCTACTTTTTGCGTGTCCCGTATTTGCTACGGCCGCGCTTTCGACCTGCCACACCCTGTGCGTCGAGTGCACCGCGGATGATGTGATACCGCACACCCGGCAGATCCTTGACGCGGCCACCGCGGATGAGCACAACAGAGTGCTCTTGCAGGCTGTGACCTTCGCCGGGGATATATGCAGTGACCTCGATGCCGTTCGTCAACCGCACACGGGCGACCTTACGGAGAGCCGAATTTGGCTTCTTCGGCGTAACCGTGCGCACCTGAGTGCACACCCCGCGTTTCTGCGGCGAGCCGTCACCACGGTGCGTCCGGTTGGTCAGCGCGTTGTAGGTGAACCGCAGTGCCGGCGCCTTGGTCTTCTTGACGACCTTTGCGCGACCCTTTCGAACGAGCTGGCTGATCGTTGGCAAAGCCTGGTCTCCTGAAGGTCACAGTTAAAGGCCGGGTGCCTTGATTTCTGAACCATTCCAGCGTGAAGCTCCGTGTGAGCCTCACAAAATGCCGGTGGTTTTCACTTTCGGGCGATCCGACCTGACGTATACGGTTGCGGGGTCGAGTTCCTAGTCTATGCGGGCACTTCCGAGCCTGTCAACTGTACATGCCTTCACGAACCGTAATCTCTACGCGCGCTCACGCACAGGATTACGGTTCATCACCCATGTACCTATGTAATGTACTCCGACACGGGCCTTAACGCAAAGCCCGCAGACCGTCAAAAGCTCTCTAGGGTTCAGGCTTGCGCCGGATCAGCTGGTTAGCCGCCTGCGTACGAGTGCAGACCGGCGATCCAGAAATTCACCACAAAGATATTGAACCCAACCATCAAAAAGCCGGCCACGACGATCAGTGCGGCCCGCTTGCCACGCCAGCCGGCGAGGCTGCGGGCATGCAGGTAGCCCGCGAAAATAAGCCAGGTCACCAGCGCGGTGGTTTCCTTCGGATCCCAGCCCCAATAGCGTCCCCAGGCGATATTGCCCCAGTAGGCGCCGAGGGCAATGCCGAGGCCGAGAATCGGGAATCCCACCAGCACCGCTCGGTAGGAGAGCGTCTCAAGAACCCGTGCCTTCGGCAGCCGCGCGAAGCGATTCGCATCGGTTTGGACGAGATACAGCACGGTCGCAGCGAAGGCCACCGCCAGCGCGCTGTAGCTCGTGACCATACAGGCGACGTGGATGGCAAGCAGCCGGTTGTTCTGCAGGGCGGGCACGAGCGGATGAATGTTCGGCGAGAAAAGGGATTGCGCAAGAATGAGCAGCAGCAGCGCCAGCGGCATTGCGAACGAGCCAAGCGTTCGCTGGCGATAGCGGCGCTCGAAGAACGCATAGAAGCCGGTCGTCAGCGTGCCAAAGGCAGTCAGATACTCGAACATGTTGGAGTACGGCGGGTGCCCGGTGGCGATCGAGCGGGTAACCAGGTACGTGACCAGAAACCCAAGCCCGATCCAGCTGGTCGCGGTAGCCAGCCTGCCGACCAGCGGGGGCAGAGGCTCACGCTCGGTCAAGGTCATCGTTCCAGCGCTGGTTGCTGCATTTCGGACGACTACTCGCCAGCCCCAGGTTGAGGCGATGTAGAAAAACGATGAAATCGCGATCGAAACC
>JBBRGK010000555.1:0-2760 GCA_038240805.1 Dehalococcoidia bacterium
CCGGTCTGGCGCAGGGCCAGCATGTGTTTGTCATCGGCGCCGGCGCCATCGGCCTGCTGGCGGTACTGCTGGCACGGAATGCCGGTGCCAGCCGGATCGGCGTCGCCGCCCGCTATCCTCATCAGCGTGCCGCTGCGCTTACCCTGGGTGCTACCGATGTGTTCGATTCGGATGAAGTGACGCCGCGCTCTCCCGTTGCGCGGATCGGCTGGGACATCGTGGTCGAAAGCGTGGGCGGCACGGCGCCCACCGTCCAACAGTCGCTCGACCTCGCCGTGGCCGGCGGCACCGTGCTGGTGCTCGGTGTTCACCAGGTGCCGGTGACGATTGCTACGGTGCGAATCTGGCGCGACGAGGTGAACCTGATCGGTTCGTTCGGATATTCAAGGACCGGCGCCCGCGCCGACTACGAGGACGCGATCGAGATCGTGAGCCGCTACCGCGACGAGATCGCGGCGCTGGTGACGAACGTGTATCCGCTCGACCGCGTCTCCGATGCCTTCGCGACCGCGCTGGACAAACGCAGCGGCGCGATCAAGGTTGTAGTCACCACCGATTGAGACATTGGACACTTAGGAATCACCGGGGGTACGCGATGAAGGTCGGCGTGATCATGTTCCCGACTGATTTTTCGATGGACATTGTGGAACTGGGGCGGTTCGCTGAGGCGCGCGGTTTCGAATCGCTCTGGGTGCCGGAACATACGCACATCCCGGCATCGCGGCAGTCGCCCTGGCCGGGCGGACCGGAGTTGCCACCAGAGTACTCGCATAGCATCGACCCATTCATCAGCCTGGCCGCAGTCGCATCGGTCACGACCACGCTGAAGTTGGGTACCGGCGTCTGCCTGGTGGTTGAGAACGATCCAATCACCCTGGCCAAACAGATCTCCAGTCTCGATTACCTCTCAGGCGGCCGGTTCCTGTTCGGTGTAGGCGGCGGCTGGAATCGCGAAGAGATGGAGGATCACGGTACGGATCCCTCGCGACGCTGGAAAGTGCTGCGCGAACGGGTGCAGGCGATGAAGCAGCTCTGGACCCAGGACGAGGCGACCTATCACGGCGAGTTCGTCAACTTCGATCGCGCATGGCAGTGGCCCAAGCCTGTACAGAAGCCGCATCCACCAATCGTCGTCGGAGGCGATGGCCCCAACACACTCCGCAGAGTCGTGGAGTACGGCGACGAGTGGATGCCGATCGTCGGCCGTGGCACGCCGGAGCACCTGCCGGCCAGGATCGCCGAGCTGCAGCGCATGGCCGCGGAGAAGGGGCGTGGTCCTATTCCGGTGACGGCGTTCGGCTGCCCGCCGCGGGCGGAATGGGTCCAGCAACTGCAGGCGATGGGCGTCGACCGGTGCATTTTCAGCGTGCCCTCTGCTCCCACCGACGCGGTGTCACGACAGCTGGATCGTGCCGCAGAGGCGATGGCCGCCGCCACCTGACACGGCAGGCCGGATCGCCCGTCCATCCTCACCGTCCGTGCAGCGCACCCAATGATCGCCCTCTCCGTTGCCGTGAGGCAATGGAGAGGGTAAGGGGTGAGGTATCGGCCGCTGCGTCGTGGCGGGGCATCGTTTGCGATATTCTGAGATAGAAGGCGCCACAGACCCCGACGCCTCCTCAAATCGGAGCACATGTTTCATGGCCTGGACCCTGGTGACGATTCCTCGTCGTGGCACACGGATCGGCCTGCCGGAGCGTTGCGTTTATTGCAACGGCCGATCGGAGCAGGATCTGCTGCTGCGCGCTTCCCGCATTGCCGGGGCAAAAAAGGGTCAGTTCACCACCACCCGAATGGAAGAGCATCTGGAGATCGACGTGCCCTACTGCAAAGCAGATGCGGCACGGTCCCAGCGGACGCGGGTCGAGATTCGCAGGCTCGGCTTCGCGGTCGCGGCTCTGGCAGCGCTTCTTGGGCTGGTTGTGGTGATCGTGGCGCTCGATGCGCCGCTGGGCGTGCGGATTGTCCTCGGTTTGCTTGCCGGCATGGTGCTGGCCTTGCTCGGCGTCCTCTCGGCCGGTGTTTTTGTGCACCGGCTGCCGCGATACCGAGATTGGGGTGCGGGCCTGCTCGGCGTGGATCTCGCCGCCGGTCCGGAAGCGATGACTTTTCGCTTCACGAATGCCGGCTACGCCGCGATGTTTCGCAGCCGAAACGGACTACTGGGACCGCGTCAATAACACGACCTTGTTGTGAAAGGCATAGCAGCGGATAAATGAAGCTCATTGTGGCTGTCCTTGCAGTCATTCTCGTTGCAGGCTGTTCCGGCGGCTCAGCCGCTAAACGCAGAATTCCGGCCCCCGGCTCCGTTGGGACCAGTGCCTCGAGTCTCGCCAGGCGGCAGCTGTCGGCACGCCAGAATCCCTATGATCCGACGACGTTTACGCTCGGTGTAGAGAAGGTGCTCGACGGCTTCAAGGAGCCGTTGTTTGTGAGCGGCGCCGGAGACGGCAGCGGGCGTCTGTTCGTGGTCGAAAAGGGAGGCACGATCCGGGTGGTCGTCAACGGAGTTACGTTGCCCGATCCCTTCCTCGACATCACTTCGCGGGTAAAGTCGAGCGGGCCAGAGCAGGGTTTGCTGGGTCTGGTGTTCCACTCTCAGTACGCATCCAACGGCCAGTTTTTTGTCGCTTACACCGCTCTCAATGGCGATGACTCGGTGGCCGAATACAGAGTGGGAAGTGATTTGAACCGCGCCGATCCATCCAGCGCCAGAGTGTTGCTCGCGATTCCCGACCCGGCGCCAAACCATAACGGCGG
>JBBRGK010000556.1:0-2758 GCA_038240805.1 Dehalococcoidia bacterium
GCGGTGATCGAGAACTTTCGCCCCGGCGCAATGCAGCGTCTACGGCTGTCGCTGAGGACGCTGCGGCGGGCGAACCGGAACATCGTGCTCACCAGTATCAACAACTTCGGTCAGACCGGACCGCGGCGCGACTGGCTGGCAGGAGAGCTGGAGCTGCAGGCGATGGGCGGCATCGTTCATGGCACTGGCTGGGCGGACGCTGCGCCGATGAAGCTGGGAGGCCGGGTTGCCGAGCACGTGGGCGGCCTGAACGCTGCGATCGCGACGCTGGCCTCAATCCACGGGATCGCTGCGGGCGTCGAGCGTTCGGTACAGAACGACATATCGATCCAGGAGGCGTTTGCGGCGCACTGGGCCAGGCACATCTCGCAGTGGGTCTACAGCGGCACGGGCACGCGGCGGCAGCAGTCCGCCAGCGGCGCTCAGGGTTTCCCGCCAACCATGATGGCGGCCGACGGCTACCTGTATATCCTGGCGCTGCGCGCCGAGTGGGAGTCATTCGCCTATTTCCTGGGGCTTAACGACTTTATCGGCAGCGAGTGGAGCGACCCGGCTGTGCGCCGTGAGCGCTGGCCGGAGATCGAGCCCCACTTTCGTGCCGCAATTGCTTCTCGTGGCCGGTATGAATGGTTCGCCGCAGCCGCAGAGCATGGATACACGTTTGCCCCCTCCGACGATGCGTTGAGCGTGCTCGAAAGCCCTCAACTCGCCGCTCGCGGCTTCTTTGAGAACGCAGAACTTGATGATGGCCGGGTCGCGGCCTGTCCCGGACTGCCGTTCACCGGCTTCGACACACCCGAGACTCCGAACCGGGCGCCACGCCTTGGTGAACACAATGACGCAGTGCTTTCAGGGCAACCCTGGCTGCGCTGATGGAGGTGACCTGAATGACCACATGGCAGAACGAGATCGATGAGCTGAACCTGAAGCGGTCGCTGGCGATGCGGATGGGCGGCGACGAAGGGCTCGCCCGCCAGCGCGCCCAGGGCAGGCTGACCGTGCGGGAACGGATCGACGCCCTGCTCGACGCAGGCTCCTTTCAGGAGTTGCAGTCCACGACGGGAGAAGTCGAGTACAACGAACAGGGCGAGTTGGTCTCCTTCCGGCCGGCGAACGTGATCTCCGGCTACGGCCAGCTGGACGGCAGACCCGTCTGCCTGCACGGTGACGACTTCACGATCCGCGGCGGCTCGACCGACACCGCCGCTGGCGGCAAGCGCAGCGTCGAGCAGAAGGCGATGGACTGGCGTGTACCGCTGGTGCGGCTGCTCGACGGCGCCGGCGGCAGCGTGCGCGAGGTCGGTGGCCGCAACGGCGCCTCGGCAGACAGCAACGCTCCCGCATCGCCCCACGCGGTCGACAATCCACCGCGCTTTCCCGTCCTGTCCGAGCCGCCGGGAACGCCCGGCTCGCGCGATGTGCCGCCGCTGCCGTTCGCGCCACCCATGACACCATTTCCCGGCGCAGATCTCGCTTCGACCCTCGCGCGGGGCAAACTGCTGGCGCAGGTGCCGGTTGTGGCCGCCGTGCTCGGCTCGGCTGCCGGCTGGATCGCGATTGCAGCCGCCGATACGCACTTCAGCGTGATGACCAGGGAAACAAGCGAGCTGTTCGTCGCAGGGCCGCCGATGATCAAGCAGGCGCTGAACCTGGATATCACCAAGCAGGAACTCGGCAACTACATGATCCACGTCCAGCACACCGGCGTGATCAACAACGTCGCCGAGGACGAAGCTGACGCCTTCCTGCAGGTCCGCGCTTTTCTCTCTTACCTGCCGCAGAACGTCTGGCAGTTGCCGCCGCGAATCCCGCCCGAGGACGATCCGAACCGGCGGGAGGAGGCGCTGGCGTCGATCATTCCGCGCGACCGGCGACGAACGTACGATGCCCGGAAACTGATCCGCATGGTCGTCGATACCGGTTCGACGTTCGAGATCGCGGCGCTCTTCGGCCGGCCGATCATCACGATGTTTGCCCGTATTGACGGCTTCCCCGTGGCGCTGATCGCCAACGACTGCCGCCAGGACGGTGGCGCCCAGAACGCGGCTGCCTGCCAGAAGTTCGAGCGGTTCGTTGACCTGGCCGACACTTTTCACCTGCCGGTCGTCTACCTGTGCGACGTACCAGGCTTCATGATCGGCCCCGAGTCCGAGAAACAGGGGACGATTCGCTGGGCGCTGCGGGCCAACATCGCTGTTGAGGAGGCATCTGTTCCCTATCTGACGATCGTCACGCGGCGGTTCTATGGCGTGGCGGTCGGTGGCTCCCGGCGCGGCGAAGGCCTAACGCCGCGCTACGCATGGCCATCGGTCGAGAACGGCTCCTTGCCCGCTGCTGGCGGCGTGATGGCCGCATTCCGGCGGCAGATCGAGGCTGCGCCCGACCCCGAAGCGATGCGGCTGCAACTCGAACAGCGCCTCAACACGATGGCCTCTGTCACCCGGCGGCCCAACTTCGTCGACGAGGTGATCGACCCGCGCGACACCCGCCCGCTGCTAGTGGAGTTCGTGCGCCGCGCCCAGCAGATCACCGCTGCCCAGCTCGGACCGAAGCTCCGCGTCGGCATGCGGCCGTAGGCTCTGCGCAAGGGCTATCGCGCCAGCATCGCCGTGGCGCGAGCCCGTGTGCAATACAAATTCAACAGGACGTCGCCCACACGCGGAGCAGCCCTCATACCTCTTATCCTGTCTCCCAATTCTGGGAGACAGGACGATCCTTTGGGTGCGTTGCACAGATCAGGGTGCAGCGGCGGAGAGGC
>JBBRGK010000557.1:0-2754 GCA_038240805.1 Dehalococcoidia bacterium
GGTCGCCTGCCACACGATAGCGCCGCCCGCAAGCAGGAAACCACCCTGCAAGAGTGTGCGGCGGCCAGCTATATCCGCCCGGCGCACACGGGGCCAACGACGAACACTGTGCAGGGTGAGGAACGCGATCAGGCCGCAGGCGAGCACGACATGAAAAGTCATCTCCGGGTACCCGGCCAGAGCCGGCAAACCGAACGTAGACCAGCCAATCCCGGTTGCCAGCACAGCCAACACAAGAACGAGCGACGCGGCACCCGGCAAAGCCCAGAGTCCGAGCGGCTGCCGCGTTAACGACCGGGTTACAATCCGTCGCTTCCACCAGAAAAGCACAGCGATCGTGAAACCACCGACTGCGTGTAGCCAGATCACCGGTTGAAGTACTGTCGTACCGGCAAGGAACGCACCCGCGCCGGTCGCAATCTGGAGCCAGCCAAGAAACAACAACGCAAGGTTTGTCGCTTTGCTTCGCACCCGGTCGCTCCTCCAAGAATCTGATCGGACACGCAATGGCGAGCGTAGCACCTCGGGGCTTGCCGAAGCGTCGCCCTCGTCACAAATGCTCGTCCAGGGTATCCTAACGCGCGGTTGCGGGCGTTGTATGATCGTCACGGCCTCGCGGAGTGACCGGCCTCGCGAACTTCGGCAGACAGCGGATTGCGGATCGATGAACGGACGTTACATCCTTGCCCTGGACCAGGGTACGTCGTCATCCCGGGCGCTGATCGTGGACGCTGCGGGCGCGGTCGTCGCCGCGCGGGCGCATGAGTTTCGGCAGATCTATCCACAACCGGGTTGGGTGTCACATGACCCTAACGATATCTGGGATTCACAGCTTCGGGCAGCCCACGAAGCCATAGCTACGGCAGGAATCCCGGTGGCAGACATTGCTGCGATCGGCATTGCCAATCAACGAGAGACAACGGTTGTCTGGCAGCGGTCTGATGGCCTGCCCATCGCCGATGCTGTGGTCTGGCAGTGCCGGCGGACTGCACCGGTCTGCGATCAGTTGCGTCGGGAAGGTTTTGAGCCACTGTTTCGTGAGCGCACGGGACTGGTGCTTGACGCCTACTTTTCGGGCACGAAGCTCGCCTGGCTGCTCGATAACGTGCCGGGCGCGCGAGGGCGCGCCGCGAGCGGCGAGCTTGCGTTCGGCACCGTCGATTCGTGGCTTGTGCACCGCCTCACCGGCGGACGAGTGCATGCGACAGACAGGACCAACGCATCCCGCACGCTGCTCTTCAACCTGGAACGCGATGCATGGGACGCGGATCTCTGCGACATCCTGAATATTCCCATGACCTTACTGCCTTCCGTTCAGCCTTCGGGCTCACTTTTCGGTGAAACGACGCCGGAACTATTTGGCAGGGCCATCCCGATCATGGGCATCGCGGGTGACCAGCAGGCTGCCCTCTACGGCCAGGCGTGTCATTCTGACGGAACCATGAAAAACACCTACGGCACTGGCTGCTTTGCGCTTCGGCACACCGGCAGCAACCTTTGCCGCACGGATAGCGGCCTGCTCACTACGGCTGCCGCCAGCGTGTCACCGTCGCCTGCGTTCGCGCTGGAGGGCAGCATTTTCGTGGCCGGCGCTGCGGTGCAGTGGCTGCGTGATGAGCTTGGGATTATCAAAACCGCCGCCGAGAGCGAACCGCTCGCTGCATCAGTGCCCGATACAGGCGGAGTGCAGTTTGTACCGGCCTTTGTTGGGCTCGGGGCGCCGCACTGGGATCCTTACGCTCGTGGCACCATCCTCGGCCTGACGCGGGGCTCCACCGCCGCGCACATTGCCCGAGCCACGCTTGAGGCAATTGCATTCCAGACCCGAGAGGTGGTCGATCTGTTCGATGACTCCGCCGGTATGCCAGGAACTGACCTCCGGGTCGATGGAGGCGCTGCCGATAACAACCTCTTGATGCAGATCCAGGCCGACTTACTCGGGCGCCCGGTAGTGCGGCCGGCCGTGAGCGAGACGACGGCGCTCGGCGCGGCTTATCTGGCTGGCTTGACCGTCGGTCTATGGTCGAATGAAGACGAGGTAGCGTCCCTCTGGAAGCTCGACCGCCGCTTCGAGCCGCAGATCAGTGCGGACGAAAGAGCAGAGCGTTACGGCATATGGCGCCGTGCAGTGGAGAGGGCATTGAGGTGGGTCGAACCCGGTCACAACGCGGTGAGCACATGAATGGCGGTCGAACAGATTTCCGCGATCGGGCCGAAATAGCCCACGAGTACGACGTGATCGTGATCGGCGGTGGCATCAACGGCGCCGGCATTTCCCGCGAGGCAGCGCTTGCAGGCTACCGTGTGCTTCTGGTCGATAAAGACGACTTTGGCGGGGGCACGACCTGGCGTTCGACCAAGCTCATTCATGGCGGACTGCGCTACCTGGAACATGCTGAGTTCGGACTGGTTTTCGAGGCGCTGCGCGATCAAAGGACGCTTCTCACCGAGTACCCGCAAATGGTGCGCCCAATGTCAGTCCTGCTGCCGGTCTACGATGGCGATCGGCATGGTGTCGCCACGATCGAGCTCGGCCTGCGGATGTACGATGCCCTCTCGGTTGGCCGCTCACTGCCATCTCACCGGCATTACGACGCAGATTCAGCACGGCAACTTGAGCCGGCCCTGCGTAAGCAAGGACTTCGCGGAGCATTTACGTACTCCGACTGTCAGGTGGCGTATCCGGAGCGGCTGTGCATCCTAACGGTGCTTGAGGCACGAGATGCCGGCGCGACGGTTCTCAACCACGCAGAG
>JBBRGK010000558.1:0-2752 GCA_038240805.1 Dehalococcoidia bacterium
AACTCTTCGTAGCTTTCCCAGATGTGCGGGCAGAGATCGACGACCTCATCGCCGTGGATGAGCAGGTGTGCGTGCGCATGACGTGGACAGGAACGCAGCGAGGCAGCTTCATGGGCGTCGCTCCAACCGGTAAGCAGATCACCTGGATGGCGATCGCCATGCTTCAGGTTGTAGCGGAGCAGATCACCACTGCCTGGTTGACAGAGGACGACCTGGGACTGTTGCGGCAGCTCGGCGTCAACCCTGCCGGATAACCCGCCGCGCGAATGGCGGCTTTAGCCGACGCGGATTCTGGGGTCCAGCAGGGGGTAGGTAAGGTCCACGAGCAGGTTCGTGCCGACGACGGCTACTGCCATAGGGGCATTGGTGCCTCCGCGGCAGATGGATACTATGAACTCGATCGGGACGCCGCTCGTCCCGGCAGTCCAGCGCGAACCATCGAACAATGTTTGCAACCGCACGGGAGGAAGCGCGATGGCCGGCATACCACCGATTCACGAAGAGCCGCCAGTTGGGACGAACAACATGGTCGAGCCTCCGGCGTCGCAGTCTGCCCCCGATGCCGAAAAAGGGCCTCTGACACCGGCGCCAGAGGTCAAGCAGGGTCCGCCGCTGCCAGCAGACTGGTCGCCTGTCGACCCGTCACCGCCGGACGCGCCCGACTAGATGCTGAACCGTTCAGCGGAGGCGCAACGTGGTACCTGCGGCTGAATAGACCCACGCTCCTTGCCCGGTTCCGAGCGTGGTTACCTGTCGATACCCCGTGACGGGGTCATAGACATAGATAACCACATCGCTCTGGCTGGTCGAGATGGGGAAGCTGCTGGGATTGCCGATCATGGTGTACTGGCCCGCCTGCACGTCGATGGTGAGCGGCACCGGTGTGCAGGCCGCACAGCGTGAACGCCGCACGGGGCAGGGGAAGTAGGCCCAGTAGCCGTGAGCCGGATCGAGCTCGCTGCTGGCGGCGACTGAATCATAGCCGCCTGTTGCGAGGTTATACGTGTATAGAGGCCCGAGCGCCGTCGATGGCGCGGAACCGTATCCCGAAATCAGATTCCAGCCCGCCTGGTAGTCGTCATAACCGGCTCCGGGCACGGCTGGCCCGGGTGCCAGCAATGGTGTGCAAGCGCTTGAAGCTGGCGGCATGCCGCCGGCGTTCGCGGCAGCAGGCTGCAACACACCGACCAGTGCCACGCCCGCCAAGAGCGAGAACGTAACCATCGCCAGGAGCATGCGCAAAACCCCTCGCTGCCTGGCCATGTGGGCAACTCCGGCAATCCCGCTCACCGCGGTAACACCTTCAATGTCCAGATTCATTAAAACCTCCTTGCCGGCAACAGGCTTTCGGGCATCCCGGCTAAACTCTCCTCGCCAGCAACGAACTCTCGGGCATCCCGGCGGCAACTGCGCACACGGCGCAGATAAAGCTGAGTCCTCAGGCAACCATGCCAGGAATCCGATCGCTGGCGACGCCGCACGCAGGCGCAGCCGGATAGCGTTTGGCGTCGAAGTGAAACCAATCGCCGCAGCGCACGCACGGCTCACCCTGGCCGCGCTCGATCGTCTGTTGACAGACAGGGCACTCTCGTTCAGCCATGGCCCACCTCCAGATGCATCTCCTGTATCGTACGTGTTTTTCGATGGCCGCGGGCGGATGCTGCAACCGGGGTTCGGTGCTGCAAAGGTTGCGGCAGTAGGAGTCCAGACCGATAGTGATACTGCGACTTCAGGCGCGGAGGAGTTCAATGGCAATCGTCGAGATCGAGTGCAGCGATGGGATCATGATCGTCCGCCTCAACCGGCCTGAGCGGCTGAACGCCCTTGGGGCCGAGCTGCGAGCCGCGCTGGCGGAGGCGTGGTGCGAGTTCCGAGATAACGCCGACGTGGAAGTTGGCATCTTCACCGGCGCGGGCCGCGCCTTCTGCGCCGGCGAGGACATGAAGGAATCGCTGGAGCGTGGAGCGCCCGGCGTGGCGCCACAAACCCGCGAGGACCCGTACCTGGCGGGCAAAGTGGATAAGCCCATCATCGTGGCTATCAACGGCTACGCGATGGGCGGCGGCTTCCAACTCGTCGAGCGCGCTGATCTGCGGATCGCCGTTCGCGGCGCGGTGTTGGAGATGTCCGAGGCGAAGCGCTGGCTGCTCGGCGGCTATCAACATGGCTACATCGCGGCTCTGCCTCACGCGGTGGCAACCGAGATGGCGTTTGCTTACCGGTTCACTGCCCATCGGCTCTACGAGCTGGGCTTTATCAACCGGCTGGTCGATGACGGCGATCTCCTTTCTACCGCGAAGGAGATGGCCGCCCACCTGCTGACCCTGCCGCCGGCCTCTCGGGTGAACACACTTATGATGATGCGGGCGATGCGTCCGGCCGTCTCAGATGAGCTACAGCGACTCGCCACGCGGCTGCACGAGTACGGTGCCCACGAAGACCTGATGGAGTCGCGCCGCGCCTTTGCGGAGAAACGCTCGCCCACCTTCAAGGGCTGGGATCAGCCGGGGGATCGCGGTCGCACACCGACGCTCGACTCCGTCCTGCGAGAGGTTTCCGCGGGCGCGGGCTAATGTAGTCGCGGTGACAACGAGCAAGACGCGCCCACCGGGAGCGCCTACCGGGGCTATCGGGGGTGAGCGGACGAAAGACCGGGCGGCCGGTTTGACGGTCATCGGCCGGCGATGATAACACCGGCGTGCAACACACTGGACATAACAACGGGCTAATGGAGGGCGACGGCGGCATGGAC
>JBBRGK010000559.1:0-2736 GCA_038240805.1 Dehalococcoidia bacterium
GTCGGTGCATGATCTGCGTGACCAGTTGCAGGGGATGACGGTGCCGGTGTTGCTCGCGGTGGGCGATGAGGATGTCCGCTGTCTGGAGCCCACTCTGATGCTGAAATCGACGCTCCCCAATGCCGGACTCTGGATCTGCCCTAATACCGGTCATGCGATCAATCTGGAAGAGCCGGCGGCATTCAACGCACAGGTCGAAAGCTTCCTTGGCGCCGTCGAGCGCGGGAGCTGGCGTCGTCGATACCTGTCGGCCCAAAGTCGCTCGGAATTTGTCTCGCCTCGGTACACCTGCGGTGACGGTTCAGCCGGCCAGCTCGATAAGAACCCCGCAATTCATCTGCAAGACCGTTGAGACCCCTCCAATCCGCCCAGGCGGAATGAACCCTTCAAGCCATCCAATCACCCGATCGTCCTCAGCGAGTGTCCGTTATGAAACCCCGAGTTGGCGTCTATCTCAGCGAAGGCATGGCCGCACGGTTGGCGGAGGCGGCCAAGCGGCCCGGTGTCAGCAAATCGGCGCTCGTCGAAGCCGCACTTGATCGCTTTCTCGGCTCTTACGACGATATTGGCGATGCCGCTGGCGTTGGACGTCACCTCGCAGGCTTGAGCCGTCAGATTGAACAGCTCGATCGCAATCTCAGGATCGCGACCGAAACGGCTGCCCTTCACGCGCGTTTTCACCTTGCTGTCACGCCGCTATTGCCGGTCGCTGCGCAGGGGGCGGCGTGCGCACTTGGAGCCCAACGGTTCGAGGAATTCGCCACCCAGGTTGGAAGGCGCGTCGATCAAGGAATTCCTCTCATACGGGAGACGATCGATCGGCTCGGCACGACAAGGCCGATCCCTTCGGAGCCCGATTTGGGACGGGGCGAGCCTCCTCCATCGTTGTCGATAGATCACGAGCCAAGCCCGCCCGCTTCGACGGCGCCTGATCACGTACTCGAATATTCCGCTGCCGTTCGGGAGGACGGCAGCCATGGCAACTTTCCAGGGCGGATCGGCCGTCCCCTTCACTGAATCCGTCAGCGAGGGCGATCGAGGTGAGGCTGCGTTCGTACCGCGGCAAAACACGTGGGCTGGCCTTGCGGCATTGAGGGGGCTGGCAAAAGACCTGGTCGAAAACCGATCTCTGATCCTGCGCGTATTCCTGCCGTTCGTCGCCGGCTATTACATCGCCTACCTCTTCCGAACCATCAATGCGGTCCTGGCGGCTCCATTGGCGATGGAGTTGGGGCTCGGTGCCGACGATCTCGGCTTGCTGACGTCCGTTTACTTTCTGACGTTCGCCGCCGCCCAGATTCCGATTGGCATATTGCTGGACCGATACGGTCCGCGGCGGATCCAGAGTGCATTACTGCTCGTCGCGGCCAGCGGTTCTGCACTATTCGCGGTGTCGGACCAGTTCTGGCTGCTTCTGGTGGCCCGCGCGTTGATCGGCCTGGGTGTCGCATCTGCTTTGACGGCGGGATTGAAGGCGCTCGTTCTCTGGTTTCACGGGGATCGTGTGCCGCTTCTCAATGGCTTGATGGTCATGCTGGGCGCGCTGGGTGCGGTGACCGCGACATTGCCCGCCGACCTCTTGCTTGCCTGGATCGGTTGGCGCGAACTCTTTGGTGTGTTCGCTGCGTTGACTTTCGCCTGTGCGGTCATGATCTATCTCGTCGTGCCCGAGGCGGCACCGGCCGAAAGCGGGGCTGTCAAAGTCGGCCTGAGGCAGGTTTATGCCGATCCACGCTTCTGGCGCGTTGCGCCGCTTTCGGCGGCCTGCATTGGAACGGCCTGGGCTCTTCAGGGACTCTGGGCGGCGCAATGGCTTAGGGATGTGGAGGGTCTTGATCGGGCAGGGGTAGTGCAGCACCTGCTTGCCATGGCGATCGCGTTGAGTTTGGGGGCGATCCTGCTTGGGGTCGCTGTCGATCGGCTGCGCAGGCGCGGTGTCGGACCGGAAGTGCTCCTTGGACTTGTTGCGGCCGTGTTCATCGCAGCTCAGTTCATGATAATCTTGCGCCTGCCAATACCTTCATATTTGCAATGGGCTGTCGTGGCCGCGGTTGGCGCAGCGACCGTGCTCAGCTTTGCGATTTTAGCCGAGTATTTTCCCAAGGAACTCGCCGGGCGGGCCAACGGGGCGCTGAACCTGTTCCACATCGCCGCGGCGTTCGCCGTGCAATACGTGACAGGCGTCGTGATCCAGCAATGGGCGTCTGAGGCGGGACACTATCCCGAGATCGCGTATCAAACGGCCTTTGCTCTCAATCTCGTCCTCCAGATCGCGGCGTGGATCTGGTTTACACTTCCTCGGGCTTTCCTTCGACCTTCGGCAGCACCCAGCGCACGACTGTCTCAATTATAGCCCAGCGCCGCCGTCTGCACCCCTTCAAAGACAACGCTCTTGCTCTTGGGATTGGCGACGCTTGATCCTTCAGCATGTCCGCGACCAAAATACTCTGGGGCCAGATCGTCGTTGTCTTCATGGTCGTGCTCGTCACCATGTGGGCTGCGACCCAGTGGGTGGCGTGGAAGCTCGGTTACCAGCCACAGCTCGGACACCCCTGGTTCGAACTGGCCTCGGGAGTGCCGATCTATCTGCCACCAGCGTTCTTCTGGTGGTGGTATGCCTATGACGCCTACGCGCCCCAGGTTTTCGTCGAAGGTGCTTTCATCGCGGCATCAGGAGGTTTCATCTCGATCGCGGTTGCCATCGGCATGTCGGTGTGGCGGGCCCGCGAGGCCAAG
>JBBRGK010000560.1:0-2735 GCA_038240805.1 Dehalococcoidia bacterium
GTGCTGAGCCTGGCCAGCGACCGCGACACCTCGATCTTTGACTACTTCTGGGGTCCGCGATCGCTCGGCGTCGGCACTGGCTCGACCCAGGGCGTCTCGTTGAACGCGACCAACAGGGCGCAGGCGGCTCGGGCTGCCACAGCGGCACCACCACCGCCGCCGCCGCCGGCTGCGACGGCCCGCCCGGCCGCTGCATTGTCGCCCGGAGGCCCCGGCGCTGCCGGCAACGCTCCCGTGGTGCGCAGTGACTTCCAGAACACCGCCTTCTGGAAGGCGGACGTGCGCACCGATTCCAACGGCATGACGACGGTCAGCATCCACATGCCCGACAACCTCACCACCTGGCGGCTGGCCGCGCGTGGCACGACGGTCGATACGGCGGTGGGCGAGGCGCAGACTTCGATCCTGACGACGAAAGACCTGGTGATGCGCCCGGTGGCGCCGCGCTTCTTCATAGCGGGCGACCAGGTACAGCTTGAGGCGTTGATCACCAATAACAGCAGCGCCCCGCTCGATGTGACCGTTAGTCTCGTCGCCGAAGGGATCACGATCACCAGCGCCAACGAGCAACGGCTGACCGTGCCGGCGGGCCGGGCGGGCAGGGCTGCGTGGGATACCGTGGCCGGAGAGGCAACAGGCGCTCCCGCAAAACTGCAGTTCACGGCGCAGGCCGCAAGCGGCCAGTCGGACGCAGTGTTGCTGAACCCACCGATCAACGAGCGTTCGACGCCCGAGACGGTCGCCTCTTCTGGCATCGTCACCGGCGACAGCGTTCAGGAGACGGTGCAGGTACCTGGTTTCGCAAAGCAGGACAAGGGCGACATCTCCCTGCAGCTCAACGGCTCGCTTTCGGGCGTGCTCAAGCTGGCGAGCATCTACCTGGAGCGGTACATCTACGAGCCTGCCGACGTGACCGCGGCCCGGCTGCTGGACCGCACCGCCGCCTGGCAAACGGCGATCAAGCTGCAACAGCCGCAGAACATTCAGGACGACGCCCGCACGGTCGCTACGGGCGCGATCACACGGCTGCTCTTCAGCCAGCGCGGCGACGGCGGCTGGGCCTGGTGGCCCGGTTGTTGCAGTCTGAGCTCGCCCGGGGTCACTGCGCAGGTGCTGTATGCACTCGGCGCAGCGAAGCAGGCGGGGCTGGACGTGGACGCACAGGTGACGGCAAACGGCGCCCGCTACCTGGTCAACGTCTACGACCGGCCGCAGGACGCCCTCTACCCCGCCGATCCGAACGCGCGTGCCTTCTGGCTGGCGGCGATGGCCTCGACCGGCGACGGCTCGCCGGAACGCGAGGCGCTACTGTTCGATCAGCACCGCACCCTTGCCGACTCGGGCAAAGGCGCTCTGCTGCAGGCGCTGGTCAGCGACGGCACGCCGCCGAATGACCCCGCCGTACGGGCGCTGGTCGGTGAGTTGACCTCAAGCGCGATCGCCAGCGCGGCCGGCACGCACTGGGAGGACGCCGATGGCTTCTATGCCGGCTACGCGAACTCCACCCGCGCCACCGCGCTGGTGCTTACAGGTCTGGTGCGGGAAGACCCGAATCAGCCGCTGCTCGATGGCGGCGTTCGCTGGCTGACCAACGCCCGTGCCAATGGTTACTGGCGCTCGATCGGCCCGACAGCGCTCTCGATCAACGCGATCGCCGCCTTCATCGTGGCGCGGGAGCAGCCGATCGACGCCCTGACCTTCGACGTGAGTGTGAACGGCAGGCCGATCGGCTCGGGCGCCTTCGACCCGGCCGTCCCCGGCCACACGGCGCTGGCGGAAACGTCGCTTTTTGGTCTGCCGCTGGATACCAACATTCCCGTCACGATCGACAAAGGCGGCAGCGGCCAGCTGTACTACAGCCTCTACATGCGCTATTTCTCGCCCACCGACGATGTGCCGGCGCTCAGCAATGGCATCTCGATCGGCCGCGAGCTGTTGCCGCAGGACAGCGATACGGCTGCGACGACCTTCAACGCGGGCGACCTGGTGCGGGTGCACCTGACGGTCGTGGCGCCCTCGGACCTACAGTTCGTCCAGGTGGAAGACTTCCTGCCGGCGGGACTTGAGGCGATCGACTCCAGCCTGAAGACGACCGATCCAAACCTGACGGCGCAACAGCGGCAGCAGCAGAGCCAGCTGCAGCAGGGCAGCGGTCCGGGAGGCCGGCAGTCGTACTATTACTATTACAGCCCGTTCGATCACGTCGAGGTGCGCGATGACCGCGTGGCGCTGTTCGCGACCACGCTCAGCCGTGGCATCCACGAGTACATCTACTTCGCCCGCGCCACGACGGCGGGCACGTTCATGGAGCCGCCCGCCGTCGCGGTCCAGACCGACTTTCCCGACGTGTTCGGCCGCAGCGACAACAGCGTGATCACGATTTCGCCGGCGGATGCGCCATAGGGGAGCGTCACACAACCGAGGGACGGTGCGTTCGCATTCGCCTTCACGCCCAGGAGCGCGCTCCCGTTCGGACTACCTATCCGCCGGCCCGTGATCTGCGGTGGTGTCCTGCAAGTTAGGTGGAAATACCGATTCGCGCCCCCGTCGCAGACCCTACGGTGCATCTACGGGAAGGTATGCGTGATTATGCAGTGCGACAGGCAATCTTCCGCTGGTTGCTGCGCCGGCATTGACCCCGCATGAAAGGAATACTGCCATGTTCACCCCGAAACGACGCCTTCGTCTGCCAATCGCCGTTGCACATCCACGGCGACGCTGGCTGTTCGCTGCAG
>JBBRGK010000561.1:0-2726 GCA_038240805.1 Dehalococcoidia bacterium
GGCGCCCGACAGCTACACGGCAAGGAGCTTTCCTTTAATAACATCCTTGATGCCGATGCCGCCTGGGCTACGGTGAAGACCTTTCCGAACCAGACCGTGGCGATCGTCAAGCACACCAACCCCTGCGGACTGGCAGAGCACGAGGATCAGGCAGAGGCGTACAGGCGGGCGTTCGCTGGCGATGAGGTTTCGGCCTTTGGTGGCATTGTCGCGGTCAACCGGCCGCTCGACCTGGCGATGGCGGAGGCGATGCGGCCGGTGTTCTACGAGATCGTGATCGCGCCGTCGTTTACCGAGGAGGCGCTGGCGCTGCTGCAGAAAAAGCGCGACCTGCGCATCCTCGAGATCGGTGGAAATACATCCGAAGACGATGGCAGCGAAGGTGAAAGGACCGAAATGGACTATCGCCGGGTGAGCGGTGGACTGCTGGTGCAGACTGCGGACGCCTACCCGGACGTTCAGCTGGAGTTCACGCCCCGGAGCGAACGCAAGCCGACGCCGGCGGAACTGGACGACCTCCGCTTCGCCTGGCGTGCCTGCCAGTACGTAAAGTCCAATGCGATCGTGCTGGTGAAAGACCGGGCGATCGTCGGCATGGGCGCGGGCCAGCCAAACCGGGTGGTCAGCGTGCATCTGGCGGTACGGGCAGCGGGCGAACGGGCCAGGGGCTCGGTGCTGGCCTCAGACGCATTTTTCCCGTTCCCGGACGGACCGCAGCTTGCGGCCGACGCGGGGATCACGGCGATCGTGCAGCCGGGCGGGTCGATTCGAGACGAAGAGACGGCAGCGGTCTGCAACGCGGCGCAGATCGCGTTAGTACACACAGGGGTGCGACACTTCAGACACTGAGAAGCGAGATCTAGCCGCGTGTTGTCCGGCAACTCTCTCCCATGGCGGACAACACGCGGAACAACTGTTCGGGCGCTCTCATACGGCGCCCGGAGCGCAGGTACCCTGCCAGGAACAATAAAACAGCCTCTCCCGACGTAGCAGCGACAGGGAGACGGGAGAGAAATGATGGCCATAGCAAGCGACCAGACCATAGCCGAGCTCGACGACGCGGTTCAGCGCCTCTCGCACCCACGCCGCAGCCTGTTCGAGCGCATTTTTCACGTCGATTCCAGCTACGGACGGCTGATTCCACCGGTCGAGATGGAGCCATGGATCCGCAAGCAGTTCGGCAGCGTCGAGGCGACGACCGACCAGAAGATCATTCGCATCACCAACCAGATCACGCTTGAGGGCGTACTGTTTAACTGGCTGCGCTCCAGCCGGCCGATGTGGAAAGCACCGACGCTCGACCTCGACAGCGAGCTTGCCCAGGCGCAGATGGCAGACCCCCTGAGTGACCCGTACAGCGGCACACCGGAGGATGTCTTCGGCCGGATCGAGGGGCGCTACTGCGTCACGGCGAGCAATATCGCCAAGTTCGACGGCTTTCATGGCCTGGTTGTCTACCGCGAGCCGCATCCGCTGCGCTGGACACGCGACATGCTGCACGACTACATCGACACGGGCAGCCGCTGGGCCGAGGCGGCGCACGCAGTCGATCCCGAGGCGCAGTATTACCTCTACATCTGGAACTGCCTCTGGCGGGCCGGGGCATCGTTGCTGCACGGCCACGCGCAGGTGCTGCTGGGCAGAGGCATGCACTACGCCGCCGTCGAGTCGCTGCGCCGCGCCGCGCTACTCTACCAGGCTAACTACCGTTCCAACTACTTCGACGATCTTTATGCCACGCACGCCGACCTGAACTGCGCTTTCCAGCGCGGCAACGTGCGGGTGCTCGCCAACCTGGTGCCGAAGAAGGAGAACGAGGTGATGCTGCTGGCGCCCTCACTCTCCGACGAGCTGAAGGACCGGATTTACGACGTGCTGGCCTGCTACCGCGACCGGATCGGTGTGACCTCATTCAACGTGGTCATGTACATGCCGCCACTGGGCCGGACCAACGAGAACTGGGAGGGCTTCCCCGTCGTGGTACGGATCGTCGATCGCGGCGACCCCACCGCTCGCACTGCCGATATCGGCGCCATGGAGCTCTACGCCGCAAGCGTCGTCAGCAGCGATCCGTTTCGCCTCGCCGCCGCGCTCGATGACGCCGTGGGGGACTGAGGACACGACAGCTGGATCCCGGACGCGGCGGCGAGGTCACGACCCATACGCGACCAACTGCATGAGTCCACCGGCATCGATGAAAAGGCTGGCTGAGGCGAAGCTGAGCGGCAGCGACGGCGTCGTGCGCCGCGTGACCTGCGATTGCAGTCCGGGACTATCAGTCCGGTCCAGCAGCCGCACCGTGTAGCCGAGGGTAAATCGCAGGACACCGGCCGCATCACTGTCCGGCTGCTGGGCGAGTATCTGCCCCTGTTCCAGCGTGAGTATGAGCGTTTCTTCGCGACCGCCCTGCATCTGTACCACGAGCGCCGAATTGGGATTGCCATCGAACAGCGTCGGGAACTGCTGCATGAAGCTTCCGGTCACTCCCGTTCCCGAGTCGGTGCCGCCGATGTTAGCGAAGTAGATCGTCCGGTCGGACACGTCGGTCAGCACCAGCGAGTAGAGACCGGTCTGGCCGGGACCGGGCGCGATGCTGCCGCCGGTAGCCTCCTGCACGTAGAGGTAGCCGTTCTGTGTCGGTGCGCCTGCCAGGGCAACATCCGCGAACCGGCGCTTGCCGCCGAACGCCACCCCGAGTCCGCCCATCGACCCCGCGAGCAAACCGC
>JBBRGK010000562.1:0-2722 GCA_038240805.1 Dehalococcoidia bacterium
CCTGATGGACGTGTGCGGGTGCGCTTCGCTGCGCCGAATAGCTTCGGCATCCTCGATCATTACGTCATGCCGGAAGCGGGGGCGGGAACAGAACTGTATATTCCCATGCGGGTGATCGCCAATGGCGGCGGCACGGAACTCCAGTTCACGTTGTTCCGCCTGGATGGCTGGTCGGATGTACAGTTCGCCAGCGACGCCGCGACGGTGGAGCGCGACCTGCTCACGTTGAAGAGATTGCTAGAAGGGTAACCGCCTGGCCGAATTGACCGTGACTGTATCGGAAGTCGCTGGGACCACAGGGCAGGAGTTGTCTCGCCCACGCATGAGGGGTGCACGAAACTCGCAGCGCGTGGTCACTCAGCGAGGTCATGTTCTATACTGCCGGGCAGATGCAGTGAAACGAACCCGGCAGAACACTCCGGCGACTGCGTCGGGGACGAGGGAGAAGCAGTCAATGACAGAGGAGACGATTGCCCCGGCAGAGACAATGCTGGCTCAGTGGGTTGACCGTGACGCCGTGCCCGATGGCTACTGGATCATGAACGATCACTTCTCTGTGCCGGTACCGCCGTTATATGCGGACCTCTCCTGCACCGTCATACCGCGTGCGCGGCAGATAACCGCCGATGAGTTCTCCCTTTTCGCTCCACCCGAGCAGACACTGGTGATCGATGGGTACTGGTATGGCGGCACCGATGTTCAGCCTGTCGCGCCGTCACCTGAATTGGTGGCCGCGTTCGAGGAGAAGGTGCGCACCGGGCACGAGCAGCTTGTGCTGCGACGCTGGCACGAAGAGCGGCGCCCGGCGGCACAGGCGGAGCTGAGGCGCATCACCGCCCTGGACCTGGCGGCGATGCCAGATAGCGAGCTGCTGGCACATATCCGCGACCTGGATCGTGTTTCGCTGAGCTGCTGGATTGACCACGCCAGGGACGGTTATGCGGCCAGCCTGGTGATGGGCCGCTTTGGCCTCTTCTGCCGCGAGCGGCTGGGCATGGCGGACCCGGAAATCATTGCCCTGCTCGCAGGCGCGTCCAGGTCATCGAGCGAGCCAATGACGGCGCTGGAGTCGCTTGCAGCCGTAGCGGCGGCTTCGCCAGCGCTTCGGGAGGCACTGCGCTCAGCCGCCCCCTGGGGCGACGAGCGGGTGCGATCCCTGCTGAGGCCCTACCTTGATGCCTACGGACATCGGACCCTGGACTTCGCCCTCGATCGCCCGACTCTCGCCGAGCGGCCACAACGCGCCGTGCGCCTGCTGGTGGAAGCGATCGATCGCGCGGCAGTGGGCAGCGCTGGACTGGCGCAGGCAGACACCTCCAGCGCGGCCGCAACCGGCGCCCGGGAACGGTTCGCCAGCGAGGACCGCGACGAGTTCGATCGGCTTCTGGCCGAGGCGCGAGCCGCCTATGGCGTCCGCGACGACGATGTCACCTTCGTGATGTGGAGCCGCGGCGTCGTTCGCTACGCGCTGCTGGAGGCGGGACGCCGCCTGGCCGGGCGTAGCGTGCTTCCTGATCCTGAACGGATATGGTACCTGCGCTGGCCGGAGATCGAAGCGGCGCTCGCGGGCGATGCGGCTGACGATCTTTCTACCCGGTCGGAGGCGCGCCTTGCCGAGCACCGGCGACAGCAGGCTGAGGGGCCGCCGCCGGCGATCATCGGTGTTCCGTTCGCTCCTGCGGCGCGGCCCCGGCTCTCTCCTCCGGCGTTGCAGGCGCTGCGCGCTGCAGCCTGGGCGCGCGATCTGATGCGGGCACCGGCCGAAGCGGAGCCAGGCGCGGCTGAGCGGCAGGTGCGCGGCATCGGCGGCTCGGCAGGGATGCATACGGGGCGCGCTCGCGTTCTTATCTCCGAGGACCAGTTCGACCTGCTCGAAGCCGGCGATGTGCTGGTCTGCAGTTACACCAGCCCGAGCTGGACGATCGTCTATGGCACGATCGGAGCCGTCGTCGCGGACGAGGGCGGACTGCTGTCGCACGCGGCGATCACCGCTCGCGAGTACGGCATTCCCGCCGTGGTCGGCAGCAAAACCGGCACGCGTGCGATCCCGGACGGCGCTCTCGTGACAGTGGATGGCGCACGTGGGGTCGTCTCTATCGACGACGTGTAGCGAGGCCTACGACCATCCTGCTTGCGGCCAGGCATTGCATCCCTCTAACCATCGACCAGGTTGAGGGACGGTGTGTTGGCTGCTAACAGCTCTTTTGCGCTCCGTTCTGCCACCAGCACTGCGAGCGCAGCCACAGCCGAGGCGAGCGTCAAGCCCCAGAGCAGCACGTTGTAGCCGCCGGTGACGTCGTACAGGATCCCGGCTCCGACCGGGGCGATGGCCCGGGCGCCGGTGAGGAAGAGGGACAACATACCGCTGATGCTGCCGTAGCTGGCCGGGCCGTAGAACTCGGCCACCAGCGCCGCCCGGGCCGGAGTGACCGCGCCAAAGCCGGCGCCGAACAGCACCACGAAGCCGATCACGCCAACGCTGCTATGAATGAGCAGCAGCATCAGCAGGGCCAGCACCTGCAAGACGAAGATGCCACAGGCCACCCAGCTACGTGGCAACCGGTCGCCCAGCGGCGTCAGTACGAGGCGTCCGGGGAGGGCCATCACGCCGACAAGCCCCGTGACACCAGCGGCGAACTCCTTGCCGTAGCCGTGGTCGGTCAGATAGGGCACCAGGTGGACGAACAGAGCCCCGACCCCGAGTGTGTTCAGAAAGAAGGCC
>JBBRGK010000563.1:0-2713 GCA_038240805.1 Dehalococcoidia bacterium
GCAACGTACCGATCGCCCGCAGCGCCGCGATCACCGCCGCGCCGCCGGACATATCGGCCTTCATCGCCTCCATCCCCGCCGCCGGCTTGATCGAGATGCCGCCCGTATCGAAGGTGATCCCCTTGCCGACGAAACCGATCGCCTGATCGGTCGCGCGGTCGCCGCGATAGTGCAGCACGATGAACTTCGGCGGTTGGGCGCTGCCCTTGGCCACGCCGAGCAGTGCGCCCATGCCAAGCTCGACCATCTGCTCTTTGTCCAGCACCTCGCAACGCAGCCCCGTCTCGTCGGCGACGGCCTGGGCGCGGGCAGCCATCTCGGTCGGGGTCAGGTAGTTGCTCGGCTCGTTGGCCATGTCGCGGGCGAAGTTGGTCGCCTCCGCCAGAATAGTGCCGGTCCGCACCCCACGGCGCAGCGCCTCCACGGAGCCGGCCTCGCTCGTATAGAGCACCAGGCTCTCCAGCTCGCGGCGGTCCTCTTCCGGCTTCTGGTGCCGGGTGAAGCGGTATAGCCCCAGCAGCGTGCCTTCGGTGATCAGGCGGGCAGCGCTTTCCGGCTCCAGGCCGCCGGCGCCGATGGGCGCCACCGAGGCGGCCGTGTCGTAACCATGGCGGCGGAGGAATCGGGCGACGTTGCCGGAGAGATTACGCACCGTATCGCTGTTGATCTTCTCCGCCTTGCCGAGACCAACGACGATCACCCGTCCGGCCGGCAGCTTTCCCATGGTATGGACGATCGTCATCTCGCCGGCTTTGCCGCGAATGTCGCCGTCGGCGATCAGGCGGGTGATAGCCCCATCGAGCGCCTTATCCACCGCCCCGGTTGACCCGTCCGGCCGGGTGACGCCTTCGAGGAGTCCCACCACGATCGCCTTGCCGCTGAACTGCGTGATCTCACCCCGCTCTACCCGGATCTCCACCCTGTGCTCCTTTTGCAGCCGCGCCAGCGCAGCTGCTGCATGCTCTACATAAATGAAGCGGGCATGAGCCGACCGATTCAGCCTGCCCGCCATTGACATTGCTCTTTACCGATCATAACGGCGCCGTGTGTGGCCCGCAAACCTTCGGCGCAATCGGTAACTGCGTTCATGGTCAGGCGAGCGGGAGGCGTCGGGCAAACGGCAGGTTATACTTGCTTTACCGAACGGGTCATGCCAGTTGCTCACCAACCTCGTCAACGCGAGTATCTGACCCCGGAGAAGCAAGAGGAAGTGCTGCGGGCATCATTCCATCAAAGCATCCGAGGCACGAACGCATTGGAGCTGGCTTCTGAGCGAGGTCTTTCACAACGAGACCCGTGTTGTCGTAGAGAAAAGCGGCATCCCCGTCGCCGCCACCGTTTCGGCTGATGATTTCGAGAGCCTCAAGCGCCTCGAACAACAGCGGAAGCGTGGCTTCAACGCTATGGAGCGTATTAGCCGAGCATTCGCCGCTGTCCCGCTGGACGAACTCGAACGCGAGGTTGATCGGGCAGTGGATCAGGCGCGAGAGGAAAATATAGAGGAGTATCTAGCAGCTGACCACCCGCATGATTCCCGAGGGAATCGACGACCTGGCGCGGGTGATCAAATGCCGGGCATTCGCGGAGTCGTAGTGGCTGATTCAATAGGGTATTCACCAGGCAGACCTGAAGGGTGCCGGCCCAGCAGCAGCGCCGCTAACCGTTATCTTCGAAATAATCCAGGTCCAAGCGCTTCACAACATAAGTTTCCACCTCGGTGACACCGATGCCGTGGTCGATCATCAACTGAGCGAGTTGCTCACCGCTAATGAGCACGATGCGTTTCCCGATGTGGCTCACGTAATCATGCGCATCGGGCGTAAACTTCGAAGTCGTAATCAACACGCCCTTGTGAGCCTTGAACCCTTCGAGGCTTCCTGCAAAACCTTGGACAACCGGCCTGCCTACCGTTCCCTGCCAGCGCTTCGCCTGGAGGTAGACAAGATCAAGACCGAGTCGGTCCTCCTTGATCACACCGTCCACCCCGCCATCACCGCTCTGCCCGACAGCCTGAGCAGCGTCTTTGAAAGAGCCCCCGTACCCCATTTTCACCAACAAGTCGACCACAAGTCGCTCGAAGAAGGACGGAGCGCAATCCTTCATCTTCTGCAGCAGATCCTGTGCCAATACCTGCCTTATGCCCTGATAGCTGCGATCTAGCTGCTCCTGCGGGTCGAGTTCCGCTACACCGGGAGGAACGATCGGTCCCCCTCCCCCGTGTACTCCGCTCGCGCTACGCCGGAACTCCACAAACTCGGGAAACTGCATTAAGGAGGCCATCGTTATCTCGGATGGGTGTTCAGCAAGCACGCCTGCTCCGCGCGGCGTGATCACGAATCGCCCTCGACCTGGTTGAATCAGCAGTCCAGCCTTCTTGAGATGTGTCTGCGCCCAGCCAACCCGATTGGCAAACCGCGACTGCTTTCCGCTTGGTAAACGCTCGGCCAGATCCCCTGGACTGAGATGAAACCCCGCCGCGATCGCTCCCACTGCCTCAGCGAGAGTATGCTCCCCGCCATCCTCCGTGAGATGGAGCAGGGGCAGCATAATGGCTTGAAAGTCCGGTACGCTCATGCTACCGATTGGCTCCTTTCACCCGCATTCGCGCCGGCCGTGACAGGGCCAAGCGCGAATAACCGTTCTCTGTTACGAGGGTCGCCACGGCACCCCCGTCAATCCGCCAACCACGTGCAACGCACCCAATGATCGCCCT
>JBBRGK010000564.1:0-2684 GCA_038240805.1 Dehalococcoidia bacterium
GTGAGTCAGCACTTGCGTCGATGCTCGATGGTGCCCGCGTTATCGCGATGGAGTACTCACCTCGCAACGCGATTCCGTACGTGGCGCGTGTGGACGCCGGCACGGTGGAACACATCCGCTCGCTTGGCAAGGAGGTGGTGAGTTCTGCTGACCTTGTGCAGCATGCGGTCGCTCGCTGGACGCCTGCACAGTTCGAGAGCCATAAGGAAGCATCGCGGCTGCTGATGAGCGCCCTGGACCATGCCTATGCGTTTCTGAGATCGGAGCTCAGCTCGGGAAGGAACCCATCCGATTACGACGTGCAACAGCTGATGTGGCGCGACTACGGGGAGAGCGGGCTGGTCGCGGACGACCCGCCGATCGTTGCGACAAATGCCCACGCCAGCGACCCGCACTATCTGCCGACCGCTGCCAACGCCACGTCGATCCGAACCGGGGATGTGGTGCTGGTCGATTTCTGGGCGAAGCTTGATCGCCCCGGCGCCGTATACGCGGACCACACCTGGATGGCGTACGCGGGCACGACCTTGCCATCGCGGCAGGCTGAGATCTTTGGCCACGTCGCGGCCGCGCGAGATGCGGCAGTCGACCTCGTCAGGCGATCGTTCGCCGCAGGCACACCGCTGCGTGGTTGTGAAGTCGATGACGCGGCACGGTCGGTGATCGCCGCTGCGGGTTTCGCCGAGCAGTTCATCCACCGCACCGGTCACAGCATTGGCGGAGAAGTCCACGGCGATGGCGCCAACATGGACAATTTCGAAACTCGAGATGAGCGACGGTTGTTGCCCGGCACCTGTTTTTCAGTTGAGCCGGGAATCTACCTGCCTGATTTCGGCGTGCGCAGCGAAGTGAACGTCTACGTCCACGACGACGGCCAGATCACGGTCACCGGTGGTCCCGAGCAGCAGGCAATGTTGACGCTGTTGTAGAACTTTTCTTTTCCGGCTCATGGATACATAATTTTGGCCGAACATGCGTACGTAAGCCGTATAGGATTGTGAGCGCGAGACAGCTATCGGCAGCTATATCAGAACTGGCGTCGGACTGGACATCCATTTCGGCCCCAGGTATAATTAGAACATCAGTTCGAGATTGTGCGTCGGCATCCAGGAGCGCACGCAAGCGATGATCTCCTCTCCTCCACGCGAGCCATCCAGCATTTCGGACGTATTCCAGACCGGGTACATTTCCGGCCAGAAAGACGCCCGCCGCCATCTAAAGCGCAACCGCGTCCTCGAAGACCTCGCCGGACTCACGGCCTTTGCCGCCGATGCAGCGCTTGTCTGCGCCCCCGAAAAGGGCCAGAAGCCTCGAGCCGACCTCATCAGTGGCTACATGGACGCCTATATCCAGGGGTATCGCAGCATCAGCGGGCACTGAGCCCGCAGTGATCCGTTTTTCATGCTCGTTGGCGCACGATGATAAGAGCCGTAGGTGCCGACCAGACACCGCCAGAGCAATCTGGCGGGGACGAGTTCACGCCTGTGAAAATCGAAGTCTACAGCCACGAGCGTTGAAGCTCCTGCCGGGTTTGGTGTCAATTGTCATCAGGTGAGCCGGGGCAGTTAAGCGGCCAGCGCTTGCCTGGCCATCTTGACGAGCTCCTGGCCTTCAGCGAGCACCTCGGTATCACCCTCGTCATCTTCACGGGCGAGCATCAGCGAGTCGGCGTAGTGCGGGCCATGCTGCTCAACCGAGCGAAGAACGAGCGTCAGCGCTGCATCGACCGATGCCCACGCGCCAACGCGGTTGCCGCTCCCAGCTTCCCAGATCTCGTACAGCATGGTTATTACTCTCCCGTGCTTATGCACCTCGGTAGACAGCTACTGGTCCGCTAGAGCGTCCACTGCCGGTAATAGTACACAGGTCAGCATGTCTGCTGCTTCACCAATCAGGTCAAAGTGCCCACTCCAGTCGTCACACTCCGGACACATGGCCAGGAGCGCCCCGCTCCCGTCATCAAACAAGCGCGCTGTCCTAACGGAAAGGACACAGCCGCAAAGGTTAGCACACCTGCCACTTTGCTGGCTGACGGCACGGCGGAGCAGATGAAGATCGTGATCGTCGTGATCATTTCGCATAGCGAACCCCTTGGCATGTATGGCCGGCAATCGCCGGCGGCCCGTACACAGCGTTTCACGAGATCCAGAGGCTGTCGCGCAATCGTGCCAGGAGTGCCCCGATGGTCAAGATGCAGATAATCGCTGAGGGCAACCTGCGGTAACGCCGGCGACGGGAGAAAACGGGACTCACACGCGCACGTGGAGCAGGGGGGGAGCTGATGTCACCGCTACCGCCCGAGCAAGCGCGCCAGTCGCTCAACGAGCCGGTGGCGCTGTTTTTTTCCTTTGATGCCGGCATCCTTCAGCGCCTGCCCAACTGCGGCTGGTGCATCGGCAGCCCTGCCGGCTCGGGCGACGTGACGGGCCTTGTAGGGGCCGAGGATGTATCTGCGTCAGTGATGCCTAGTGGCCTATGTTGCGTGCGACGGCTTTTTGCGTGTCGTCAAGGCTCTGCACGAGATTCGTGACGAGCTGGATAGCAGCCGCTCGTTGGTCCGTTATGCTCAGCAGCAGTTCGGCATTCGGAAACATGCTGAAGCCACCGTAACCACGTACCTCGTGGTCAGGTTGATGGTCCAAGAGAGCAGCGACCTCACTGTTCAAGCTGTCGGGCAGACGGTA
>JBBRGK010000565.1:0-2666 GCA_038240805.1 Dehalococcoidia bacterium
CTCGATTTCTGCGCCCCGCATGAGCAGCCGGTATTCCGCGTGGTCGATGACCGCACCCGTGAAGCCAGCCTGCAGCCGGTCAAAGCGGGCGCCATCCTGTTCAACCTGCCCGGCAAGCGGATCGTGCAGTTGCAGAACAGCTATCGGGAGATCACCCGTAACGGCAGGCACCGCGTGTTCGACGGGCACACGCACACGAACCGGATCTTCAGTTACCGCCTCCCGCGCGAATGGGCTATCGTTCCCTGAAATGGCCTTCGGTTGGACCGGCTGCCTCCTCCTGCTCCATAAACTCGATCGCCTGCACGATCATGCTTTCGGAATGCGCCCACGTCTGAAGGTGCCCCAGCCCCGGCACGATAATTAGCCGCGCACTCGGCAGCTTGGCGGCCAGCTCGCCGACCGGCCCGGCAAAGCTGTCCGACCCGCCGACATACAACAGCAGCGGCGGCAGACTGAGCTCTTCCAGCCCTTCCGGACGTGTCCATCTCGCCTGGGCGCGGTAGCGCGCGATGTGTGCCTGCTCGTCCTGACCAAGAATGACGGGGCGCAGCGGCAGCACGGCTGGATCGCCGCTCAGTGGCGGCGCCACCGCCTCGAAGCCCGATCGTTCGAGCAACGCTGCGGTGCGTGTGCCGATGCCGGGGTCATGCAGGTAGCCGACGGCGCCACCGGCGACCAGCGACCGTAACCGTGCGGGATAGGCGGCGGCGAACCGCAGCGCCAGCAGCGCTCCGAGCGAGAAGCCCCAACAATGGGCGCTGGCCAATCCCTCGGCATCCAGGATCGCGCCGATGTCGTCACGCATCGCGTCCGCAGTGTAGCCAGCCTCGTCGTGCGGCGAGTAGCTCTGCCCGTGACCGCGGAGATCGGGGATCAGCAGCCGAAAACGGCACTGCAGCGCCTGCACGTAGCCGAGCGATTGCCAGAGCGAGCCGTCGCACAGCCCGGGGTGCAGCAGTAGCAACGGCGGCCCGGAGCCGATCGTTTCATAGTGAATTGCAGAGCCGCTAGTGGTTAGCATCAGTTGAGCCTTTAATTTGCGGCCTTCTCGGACAGGCGAGCACGCCACTCAGGTGCTGGCGGAGCGCGCCGGCGTCACGGGTTCATGCTAAGAGGCAGCAGTTCTCGCATAATCTTGCCACACAGAATCGGTGCGCCCGGTTAGTGTTGAGGGTGACCATGATTAACCGGCTACGTCGCTCCGACGAATGGAAGTTCTTCGCGGTCTTGCCTCAGGCCGGGCGAAGCCTCGCTGCAATGTGGTGGGTAGTTCTCGGGCTTCGCGGCCTGCTGCCCGCCGTGTTCGCGGTGGTCACAGGCTCGTTGGTCGGTGCGGTGAGCGGCGGCAAATCGCTCCTCGGTCCGCTGCTGCTGATGGGAGTGGTCTTCGTGCTGCTCCAGACACTGACGCCACTGCACCAGGCGATCGGCGCCAACCTGGGCAGCAAGACCGCCGCATGGCTGTACGACCGGCTGATGGAGGTGTGCATCCGGCCGCCCGGCATTGGCCATCTGGAGCGGCCCGAGCTGACTGACGACCTGACCATGGCCAGGGATTTCGATCTCGGTATCTCCGGCCCGCCGCTGCCTATCAGCATGGACTTCATTTCCGGCGGCCTCGTCATGATGCTGAGCGGGATCGCACAGGCTGCTGTGCTGCTGCGCTACCACTGGTGGGCGCCTCTGCTTATCGGTGGTCCATGGGCAGCCACCCACGTGATCCTGCGCGACAGCGCCGTCTGGCAGGACCGAAACACGGAAGTGGTGCTCGAAGCGCAGCGCCACGCCGATTATGCCTACCGCCTCGCCGTGGACGCACCGGCAGCAAAAGAGTTGCGTCTGTTTGGCCTCGCCGGCTGGACCGTGGACCGCTTTGCCGCACGGCGCAGGCAACTGTTCGATCTGCGCTGGCAGGCGCTTCACAACCCGTAGCGGCCGTGTTGAGACTTGCAGGCGCCATGCGCGAGGCGGGTTCGCTCACGCCTGGTTCGCGCCCGGTTCCGCAGACGGCGGCGCCCAGGCTCCGCTTTCGGGATGTCAGCTTCCGCTACGAGACGAGCAATACGCCTGTGCTTGACGGGTTCGATCTCAGCATTCCCGCAGGCTCCTCGCTCGCGATTGTCGGCCAGAATGGCGCCGGCAAGACAACTCTCGCCAAGCTGCTCTGCCGGCTGTATGACCCGCAGTCCGGCGCCATCGAGATCGACGGCATCGACCTGCGTGAACTCGATCTGGCTGCCTGGCGTTCCCGGCTCACCGCCGTTTTCCAGGATTTCATCCGCTACGAGCTCTCGCTCCAGCAGAACGTCGCTCCGCTCGGCGCACCCGAAGCGGATATCGAGGCCGCCCTCCGTGATGCCGGAGCGTCCGGTCTGGCAGAACTGACGAACGTCCTCGCGCGCGGCTACGCAGGCGGCACCGAGCTCTCCGGCGGCCAGTGGCAGCGCGTCGCCCTGGCGCGGGCGCTCTGTGCCGTACGGCTGGGCGCCGGTGTGGTGCTGCTCGATGAGCCAACCGCTCAGCTCGATGTGCGGGGCGAGGCAGAGATCTTCGACCGGATCCTGACCGCGACCCGGCACTGCACCAGGATCCTGATCTCCCATCGCTTCTCCACCGTGCGTCATGCCGGCCGCATCTGCGTCCTGGAAGCCGGCCGGGTAGTC
>JBBRGK010000566.1:0-2660 GCA_038240805.1 Dehalococcoidia bacterium
CTTCGGCCTGACGCGCTTGCGCTTGCCAACAGCCATTGATTGAGAAGTCCAGACTGACCATCCGAACCCCTTCGATGAGCTACTCACAAGGGGACATTTCAATCTTGTGAAAAAGGGGACATTTCAATTTTGCGTTGACACGTCTTGCGGCATCCGGATTGACGCACGCTTGCACCGCCACGCGCGCTGGTACCCAATGGCGGCATGCCCCGCACCGTTCATGCCATCGACATCGGAAGTACCCCGCTGAAAGCCGCATTGGTGGACGAAGCCGGACGCATTCTGTCCGCATTCCAGGAGGCTTCGCCGCTTACCGTTGAGAAACTGGACTCCGAGGTCGTTTTCCGGGTGGCCGGCGAAGCGACAAGACGCGGCTGCGCGGACGTTCAGCCGGATGCGATCGCCATCACCGGAGCCACGCGTACGACGGTGTTTGCAGACGGCAATGGCGCGGCGTTGAGCCACGCGGTCAAGCTCGACGATGGGCGCGGCGCGCAGTATCAACACGACCTGCGACTCTGAGCATCTGGCAGAACATTTTCATGGGGCCGAATTGACGCGCGGACTATTGCCGGGCGTCAGAATTCTCGCCAAGACGGCCATGCGGCAGAAGTCGGCCGAACTGCTGCGCGGCCTGAGCCAGAGCATCGACGATATGGACCGTTCGGTGAGTGAACTGTCGGGTGGACAACGCCAGGCGGTGGCGATCAGCCGAGGGCTGTTGTGGCAAGCGCGCATCATCATCATGGACGAGCCCACGGCCGCGCTGGGGGTCAAGGAAACAAGCGAAGTGCTGGGCCTGACAAACGTCTGAAAACCTCGGGCGTCACCGTGATCCTGATCAGCCGCAACATGGACGACGTGGTGGCGGTGGCCGACCGCATCGTGATCATCAAGGCCAGCCGCAAGATCGCTGAATCGGCGATCGCGGGCCATTCAGCGCGTTCGCTGGGACAGGCCATCCTGTCAGGCGAAATCGACCAGCAGTCGCCTACCCTGCATTGAACTGCGAGACGACCCGTCCCGCGCACCTGCGCGGCCGGGGGGTCGAGGTCAAAGTCAAGAGCGGTCGCTGGTCCGGCTGCCCGGCGCCGAGCTCAGGCAGCCGCCTTCAGGCGATTGCGGCGCGCCCGGACCCAGTGGTTGAGGAACTCCACCGCCACCGAGAACGCCAGCGCGAAGTAGATATAGCCCTTGGGCACTTGCACACCAAAGCCGTCGGCCACCAGCAGGATGCCGATCAGCAGCAGGAACGACAACGCCAGCATCTTGACCGTCGGGTGCGCGGCGACGAAATTGGCCAGCGGGTTCGAAGCAGCGATCATGATCAGCATCGCGATCACCACGGCGGCCACCATCACCCACAACTTGTCGGCCATGCCGACCGCGGTAATCACCGAGTCGAGCGAAAAGATGATGTCGATGACGGCGATCTGCAGCACGATGCTGCGCAAGGTGGCGCCGGTCGCGCCCTCGGGTCGGTCGCTCGTGAGATCGTCGTGTTCCACCATCTCGTGAATTTCGGTGGTTGCCTTGTACAGCAGGAAAAGTCCGCCGCCGATCAGGATCACGTCGCGCCAGGAGAATCCTTTACCGGCCAGTGTGACCACCGGCTCGGTCAGCCCCACGATCCAGGCGAGTGTGGCCAGCAGCATGAGCCGCGTGATCAGCGCCAGCGAAAGCCCGACCTTGCGCCCGACCGAGCGCTGGTGCGCCGGCAGCCGCCCGGTGAGGATCGCAATGAATACCAGGTTGTCGATGCCCAGTACGATCTCGAGCGCCGACAGCGTGATCAGCGACAACCAGATCTGGGGGTCATTGACCCAGGCGAAGGTGAAGAATTCCATGAGACGTGTTGGTTCTTTGAAAACCCTGCGATTGGCGGGCGGTCGGATTGTCGCTTCGCCCACATATTTCCTCATGAGCCATGAGGTTTCGAACTCTGTGCGCCGGCACGCTGCGGCGGCCCCACACGCTGCTATAGTCCGCCGATGTTTTGGCTCGTGCTTACCTCCATGCTGGCACTGCTGGCGGGCGGGACCGCCGTCGCGTATGCCTTGGGCGCAGCGTCGGTGCTGACTTTCATGGCCAGCGGTAACACCCAGTATCTGGCGATCGTCCCGCAACGTATCTTCAGCCAGATCGATGTGTTCGCTCTGATGGCAATGCCGCTGTTCATCCTTGCCGGTGAAATCATGAACCGGGCCGGAATCACCCGGGCGCTGGTCGATTTCGCGATGTCGATGCTGGGCCGCTTCAAGGGCGGTCTGGGCCATGTCAACGTACTGGCCAGCGTGTTCTTCGCCGGTATCTCGGGTTCGGCCGTGGCCGATGCAGCGGCCTTGGGCAACACGCTTGTTCCGGCCATGGTGGCGCGTGGCTACAAGCCCTTGTACGCAGCCGCATTGACGGCGGCAGCGTCGGTCATCGGGCCGATCATTCCGCCGTCGATCGTGATGATTTTTTACGGCGCGATCATGCAGACCTCGGTCGCGGCCCTGTTCGTCGCCGGTGTCATTCCCGGCCTGATGCTGGCCGTCGTCCTGTTCATCGCCAATGCCTGGTTTGCGCGCCGGGACGACCATCCCGGAGGCGCCCACGCCGACATTCCGCCGTTCTGGCCGGCCCTGTGGCGCGCGCTGCCGGCCTTGTCGCTGCCA